>CAYIOQ010000018.1:0-11724 GCA_964365055.1 uncultured Candidatus Saccharibacteria bacterium
TATTAAAAATCCGCATACCGTTGTATGGTTATGCGGAGTGCCATATGTATCTGAACTTATGCAAAACCCCCGAAAATACTTCGAGGGTTTTTGATATCTAGCGTATGAAGTTTTGCCGGGACCATAAGCGAATCCCCAAGGGGGAGTCAAGTGTTATCGCTATAATGAGGGGGTTGTAAAAGCCCCCTTGTAGATGGGCGTTGGTTTTGGCAAAACGAAAATATCAAAGTAATGAAGTAGTGCGCCAAACCCGCAAATTCTTTATTTTAAGAAGCGTACCATGAGAAGGGCTACTATGTTTACCACCTTGATCATAGGGTTAATCGCGGGACCCGCCGTATCTTTATAGACGTCTCCCACAGTATCTCCGGTTACTGCTGCGCGGTGGGCCTGTGATTTCTTACCGCCATGATTACCATCTTCAATGAGTTTCTTTGCATTATCCCACGCTGCGCCACCTGTGGTCATGGAGAGGGCCAAGAAAATACCTGTTACGATAGAACCAATAAGGAGTCCTCCGACTGCTTTTGCGCCAAGAACAAGACCGATTACAACGACACCTACTACTGGAATAAGAGCGGGAACTGTCATCTCTTTCAAGGCCGCTTTTGTTACGATGTCCACTGTTCTTGCGTAGTCGGGGAGTGCGCTACCGTTAAGGATTCCTGGATGTTCTTTGAGTTGAGATCGAACTTCATGTACTACCGCTTGTGCTGTTGTACTCACTGCACGCATGGCGATAGAGGCAAAAAGGTAGGGGATTGCAGCACCAATAAGGATACCCGCCAATACCAATGGGTCCTGAAGGACAAGCTCTAACTTTCGTCCTGTTGCAGTAAATTCTTCGATATAAGAAGAGAAGAGAACGATTGCAGCGAGACCGGCAGAGGCGATTGCATATCCCTTTGTGACTGCCTTTGTGGTGTTTCCTACTGAATCTAGCGCGTCGGTGATTTTGCGAACGTGTTCAGATTGTTCTGTCATTTCTGCGATACCTCCTGCATTGTCGGTAATAGGGCCAAACGAGTCGATGGCTACAACGATACCTGTCAAAGAAAGCATACCAAGCCCTGCGAGCGCGACACCATAGAGCCCCGCAAGACTATATGCGGTAAGCATGGCACCAACAATAACAAAGACTGGGAGTACCGTTGCTTCAAGCCCTACTGCGAGACCCATAATAACGTTGGTGCCGTGACCTGAGTTAGCTGCTTCAGCAACATCTTGTACGGGTTTGTATTTTTTGGCGGTGTAGTAATCAGTAATCAAAACAGTGATGGCTGTTACGATGAGACCAATAAGAAGTGAGAGGAAGAGATTGAGGTGAGAGAGTGTTCCACTATCGGTGAGGAAATAGTTGATAAATACCCAGAAAAATCCTCCCGCAAGTACTGCGCTCGAAAAGAGTCCTTTATAGAGCGCGCGCATGATATCTTTTGATTTGCCGAGTCGCACGAAGTAGAGTCCAATAATTGAGGCAATAATTGCAAGTGCGCCGATATTGAAGGGGAGCATGAGAAGGGAGAGATTTCCTGGAAAGATAAGATTTGTAAGGAGCATCGCGGCGATGATAGTAACGGTGTAGGTCTCAAAAAGGTCGGCGGCCATACCTGCGCAGTCTCCTACATTGTCTCCTACGAGATCTGCAATAACCGCTGGGTTGCGTGGGCTATCCTCTGGAAGATCTGTTTCTACCTTACCTACGAGGTCGGCACCTACGTCAGCGCTCTTTGTGTAAATTCCACCACCAAGACGGGCAAAAACAGAGATAAGGCTTGCGCCAAATGCGAGACCAATAAGGCTTGCGAGGTCTTTTGTGAGTTCGTAGTAGCCGCTTACAGCAAGAAGGCCAAGGGAAACAACGAGGATACCTGTTACAGCACCACCACGAAACGCCACTTCAAGGGCGTGTTCCATGCCTTTTTTTGCAGCTTCGGCTGTGCGTGCGTTTGCGCGTACTGCGACGGTCATGCCTAAATATCCTGCAAGTCCAGAGAGAAACGCACCAACAAGAAACCCGATTGCGGTGAATTTCCCTAGGGTAAACCATAGGACAGCGGCAATAACGACTGCTACGATGGTTACAGTCTTATTTTGGCGGCTCAAGTAGGCGTGTGATCCTTCCTGAATCGCTTTCGAAATATCCTGCATTTTTTTATCTCCCGCAGGGAGTGAGAGTACCGATCGGACAAGGTAGGCGCTATAGAGAATACCCACCACCGAAACAGCTAATGGACCGTAGTTTATCATATGATTAATTTAGTTATATGTTAAAGAATAATGCTACGATTGTACGACGTTTTTTTGAATTTAGCAAGAAAAACCCCGTTTAAGGGGCTTTTTTGATGATGTTTGGTTTAATATCCAAACACTTTGCGTTCGGGAGATTTTTTGATTATTTCGATTGCCTCTTCGGGGGTATCTACAATTTGGTAGATGTTCATGTCCTCTGGATCAATTGCCTCGAACTTTCCTAACATTTGAGTTTTGATCCATTCGTTCAAGGGTTCCCAGTATTCTTTTCCTACCATGATAACTGGGACGTGTGCCTCGATTTTTTTTGTTTGGATGAGCGTGATTAATTCGAAGAGCTCATCGAGAGTGCCAAAACCGCCAGGGAAATAAACATATGCCTGTGCTGCAAACGAAAGCATTTGTTTTCGTGTAAAGAAGTAATGGAAGGCGATACTCTTATTTACATAAGGGTTGATACGTTGCTCGAAGGGGAGTTGAATATTAAGACCAATCGAGGTGCCACCCGCCTCATGTGCTCCCTTGTTTCCTCCTTCCATGATGCCAGGACCACCTCCAGTAATCACTTCGTATCCATTTTCGGCAAGTAATTGACCCATTCGTCGTGCGGATTCGTACCATTTGTTTCCTTCAGGAAAGCGTGCGGAACCAAAAATTGTTACGGTGTTTTTTAGATCTGCAAGAAATTGCCAGCCATCAACAAGTTCTGCCATAACACGAAACACCTTCCAATGGATTGATGAACGAAAATCGTGGGGTCTCTCGGAGGTAGGAAGTTTCGAGGCAGGTACATTTAATTTTTTCCGTTGTTCTTCTGTCATGTTTTTTTAAAAATTATTAATTATTGGTAATTATTTTTTTTAGTATACCATATTGCGATTGTGCTACAATTAGAGAGGCTATTTGAAAATAAATAAGATGAGAGGTGATTGTTGTGAAAGGGATGGTGAGTTTAAAAGCCGTATTTGTTTTGATTATTTGGTTTTTGGCTCTTAATGCATTGGGTGCTATGTGGTTTTGTCTTGAGGAGAAGAGCTGGCTTATCCATTGGGGGTATTATGCCCTTGTTCTCATTTTCGCATGGGTAACCATAAAGCTATTCCCTGAAAAATAAAAAACCACTCGACAGTGTTCGGGTGTTTTTGTTTCACGCCCCCCTCGTGTTCGAATCCTACGATTTTTTATTCAAATTTTAGATTTGAATAAAATCGGGAGAACCGCTTACCTCCTCATTGTTCCGATATCTTTGGTGGGCCAATGGGGTGGACCCGAGCGGACTCGAACCGCTTACCTCCTCATTGCAAATGAGGCGTTCTACCAGGTGAACTACGGGCCCACCGAAGATATCGAAAATCCTCGATTTAATTTTCAAAATGTTTTATGAAGTTTTCAATTGCAGATCTCTTTTTCCAAGATTTTATTGTTAACTCTTTTTTTCTCGCCAGGCTTCGCGTTTGATGAATTTCGAGATACATCATCTTCCACGGCACGCCGATTTTCGTTGATTTGACTAATCCTTTGTTATGGAGAGCTAATCTTTTTTCGAAATTCTCACAACTCCCGACATAATACAAGTTATTTTTAAGGGAGACAAGGATGTAGGAATAAAACATTTTGAATAAATCGGGACAAATGAGGCGTTCTACTCCCGAAAATGTTTACATTTTCGAGGATCCTCGATTTTTCTACAACATAGGTTGTGAAAAATCGGGACAGGTGAACCCCGCTCGACTGAATGACTTCAGTCATTCGGGCAGGTACGGGCCCTAATATGTATTACTGTACCAAAGATAGAAAAAAATGGGAAGAGTTCGTCAATCTAAGGAAGTCGGACTTCCTTAGATTGGTGGATCCCGTTAGAGGTTGCGGAGGCTTGCAGCGCCTTTACCTCTAACGGGGTGGACGTGGCATGTAAACTTTGCTTAACTGAGAGGAGAACATTGATGTGTGTAATAAGGAGGTGATATCGTGATTTTCCTGAAACGACTTGGATATGTTTTTTTTCTTGGGCTTGTGACGTTTGTGCTTATTGGAGCACTCGTGGGGTTTATGGAGTTTGCTTTGAAAACCCCATTGTCATTTCTTGAAGTAGTGAGTCCGATTAAAAACATTGCTTTTCTTTTTTTCCTCGGACTTGTGATTGTTTTATTGGCAGGTCTTGGAATGGATTGGGCGTTGAAGCATGGATTTTCTTTTGGGAGTAAGAGTATGTTTAATCAAGCGCCGGCTTTGACATCGGACGGGAGCATTGTTTTTGTGATGGGGGAGGAGGTTACACGCGAGGGAAGGGTTTATGTGAAGGTGCTTATGCCCATTGCGCACCCTATTCCTGGATTCCTTAGGATTATCCCAAAGGAAAACGTTGTCTTACTTAACAACCTTCCAACCGATATGATTAAAGTGATTATGTCTAATGGTGTCATTCATCTTGGTGTCCTTGATGTAAGGAACATAGAGAAAGAAGAAGATCGTGGATAACATACGAACGGCCTCAAAGGGCTGTTTTTTATGTTGCAAAAAGTGTGTTTTTCTGGTATACTTAGCATGTAATTTAAGCATATGATCAAAAAGTTTATTTGGACTCTTATTGCTCTTGTTTTCGTGTCGTTGGTCTTATTTAAGGCTGTTCAGGGGGGGTATTTTTTTCCGCAATTTTTATCTGCAAATGTGTTATCTTTTGCTACTTCAGGTGTCTCTTTTGGTGATGCATTGCGACGTGGTTTTGAGAAAAAGGGTAAGGTTTCAGAGAAGAAGGAGGCGCCTTCTCTTGTTTTGACAGAAAAGAAAGACGAGTATGTTGCCACGGTGGATTATGAGCAAAGGATTATTCGTGCCATAGAGAGGTCGTCTCCTGCTGTGGTGAGCGTGATTGTTTCGAAGGAGGTGCCTGTGCTTGAACAATATTACGCCGCTCCTATAAACGACCCTCTTTTTCAGGATATTTTTGGAGGACAGATACAGATTCCTCAAGTGCGTCAGAATGGGGTTGAACGTAAGGAGGTGGGGAGTGGATCGGGGTTTATTATCTCTTCCGATGGTCTTATTGTAACCAATAAACACGTTGTTTCTGATACAAAAGCTTCTTATATTGTATTGCTTAATAATGGCGATAGATTCCCCGCAAAAGTGCTTGCGCGCGATGCACAGCAAGACATGGCGGTGCTTAAAATTGAAACAAGTAGGTTACCTATACTGTCTCTTGGGGATTCCGATACGGTAAAGATAGGACAAACGGCAATTGCCATCGGAAATTCGTTGGGTGAATTCCGGAATACCGCTTCTGTTGGAATAATTTCCGGATTGTCCCGCAATATTACTGCAGGCGGTGGTGGTATTGTGGAAACGCTACAGGGTGTTATTCAGACTGATGCGGCAATTAATCAAGGGAATTCTGGGGGACCACTTCTTAATCTTCGCGGTGAAGTTGTTGGGGTTAATGTTGCAATAGCACAGGGGGCTCAAAGTGTTGGGTTTGCGATACCTATTAATAAGGTAAAGCGTGCAATTCTCGAGGTAAAAACTACTGGAAAAATTTCCTCACCTTATTTGGGTATACGGTATATTATTCTCGACGAAGCGCTTCAAAAGAAAGAAGGATTAAGTGTTTCCTATGGCGCTTTTGTTCGTAGTGGCGAAGAAGGAAATTCTGCGGTTATTGCCGGATCTCCTGCGCAGAAGGCTGGTATAAGAGAAAAGGACATTGTACTTGAAATAAACGGGAAAAAAGTGACTCGGGATGATACCTTGACCGATACAATAAGTCGGTATAAGGTAGGGGATATGTTGACGCTTGAGATACTGCGTGGGAGTGAAACTCTTGAATTGAAGGTAGTTTTAGAGCAAAGACCTGCTAATCTATAATTACAAGAAACGAGGGTATAGGGTATAGCCATTAGGGTATAAACAAACCCTAAACCCTAAACCCTAAACCCTAAACCCTAAAACATGTTTGCCCCATTTAATCGTTTTACATTGAAGGCTCAGGAGGCGATTCAGGCGGCACAGGATCTCGCCCTTGAGCGAAATAATGCGGAGTTGAAGTCGCTTCATCTTCTTGTTGCCCTCCTCGACCAAGAGGAGTCTTTGGTGTTTGTCGGACTTGCAAAATTGGGGGTAAATTTAAACGCATTACGCGCCGCGGTTGATGTTGAGCTTAATCGTCTTCCGCGCGTTGCGGGAGGTGCTCAAAAGGCGCAGTTGTATATCTCTCAGGAGATGATGCAGATCCTTGAGATTGCTTCTCGAGAGGCAGCGAAAATGAAGGATGAATTTATCTCCTGTGAACATCTTTTTTTTGGCGCGCTTGAGGTTGCGTCTAGGAGTCGCGAGGTACTTAAAAATTTTGGGATAAGTTACGCAGAATTCGTAAAAACTCTTCTTGATTTGAGAGGAGGTATGCAGGTAAATGACGAGACGCCGGAGACAAAGTTTAAGACACTCGAAAAGTATGCTATTAATCTTACGCAATTAGCACGTGAGGGAAAGCTTGATCCTACTATTGGAAGGGATAATGAGCTACGAAGGTTGATACAGATTTTGTCTCGAAGGACGAAAAATAACCCTATTCTTATTGGTGAACCTGGAGTAGGCAAGACGGCTATTGTAGAGGGGTTGGCACAGCGTATTATTTCTCAAGATGTACCAGATCTTCTTCAGGGGAAGGAGGTTATTTCGCTTGACTTAGGCTCTTTGATCGCGGGTACCAAGTTTAGAGGTGAGTTTGAGGATAGACTTAAGGCGTTTATTAAGGAACTTCAGAAGCATCAGGGTAAATATATTCTTTTCATTGATGAAATTCATATGATTGTGGGTGCCGGTGCGGCCGAGGGCGCTGTGGATGCGGCAAATCTTCTAAAGTCACCCCTTGCGCGAGGAGAATTACGTGCAATTGGCGCAACAACCCTCAAAGAATATCAGCGCTATATCGAAAAAGATGCAGCCCTTGAGCGACGTTTTCAGCCTATTGTAGTTGAGGAGCCAAATATTGAGGATAGTATCGCTATTCTTCGTGGTCTTAAGGTTAAATACGAGATGCATCATGGAGTAAAAATTTCTGATAGTGCTATTGTTGCTGCAGTAAACTTGGGGAGTCGTTATATTTCTAATCGTTTTTTGCCTGATAAGGCGGTCGATCTTATCGACGAGGCTTCATCAAGCGTAAAGATCGAAATGGGGTCTATGCCGGTTGAACTTGAAAAGAGTTCTCGCGCAATTATGCGTCTTGAGATAGAAAAGGAGTCTCTGAAGAAGGAGTTGTCTGCGACGAGCAAAAAACGTCTTGCTGGGATAGAAACTGAGCTTACAAAATTGCATGGAGAAAAAGATGGTGTCATGAGACAGTGGAAAAGTGAAAAAGATGCCATAGAAAAAGTGAATGTGTTGCATCGCGCTATCGATGAGCTTAGGCAGGACTCTGAGCGATATGAGAGAGATGGGGATCTTGAGAAGGTCGCTGAGCTTGTGTATGGAAAAATTCCACACACAGAAAAAACATTGGCGAATCTTGAGAAAAAAACCGCAAAGGCGCAGCTTGGTTTCCAATTCGTGAAAGAAAAAGTTACAGAAGAGGAGATCGCTAAGGTTGTCTCGCGGTGGACTGGTATTCCTGTCCATAAAATGCTTGAGGGTGAGTCGGAAAAGTTAAGGACAATGGAAGATGTGCTCCATAAGCGTGTGGTGGGGCAAGAAGAGGCAGTTACTGCAGTTTCTCGTGCAATTAAGAGGAGTCGTCTTGGACTTGCCGATGAGAACAAACCCATAGGCTCTTTCTTGTTTCTTGGGCCTACGGGTGTTGGAAAAACAGAGCTTGCAAAAACACTTGCCGATTTTATGTTTAACGATGAGAATGCAATCGTTCGTCTTGATATGTCTGAATATATGGAACAACATTCCATCGCGAAGCTTATTGGATCTCCCCCTGGATATGTGGGATATGACGAGGCAGGTCAGCTTACTGAAATCGTAAAACATAGACCATACTCTCTTATCCTCTTTGACGAGATAGAAAAGGCGCACCCCGAGGTATTTCATATTCTTTTGCAGGTGCTTGATAATGGGCGCCTTACCGACTCGAAAGGAAGGACGGTGAATTTTAAAAATACGATTATTATTATGACTTCGAATATTGGAGGAGAGTTTATACAGGAGGGAAATCTTGGATTTGCAATGGGAGATAGGGCCGTGGGAGAGGTAAATACAAAGATTAGAATTCAGGAGGCGCTTAAGGGGTATTTCCGTCCCGAGTTTCTTAACAGAGTAGATGAAATCGTGATTTTTAACGCATTGCGTGAGGCGGATTTGGAAAAAATTGTTGATTTACAATTAACACAGGTAAGAGCGCGTCTTGCGACTAAAAACATTGTCTTAAAGATAGATGAGAAAGCGAGAAAATATCTTGTCGAGCATGGATATGATCGTGATTTTGGTGCGCGTCCTCTAAAGCGTCTTATACAAAAACTTGTTGTGGATGCTGTTGCACAGAAACTTATCTCAGGCGAATTAAAAGAAGGCAAGGTTAATGTTTCTATGAAGGGGCAAGAATTAGTTTTTTCTAGATAACACTCATCATGAAGTTTTTGAGGCGATATTATAACGAGCTTTTTTCTTTGTGCTTGTTTTTCCCACTGGTCGTGCTTGGGATGCAGTCTGGTGTAGTAGGTGGGCTGGTAACTACAAGCGTTCTCGTACTTTTTACGGCAATTCTATTCCGGAATTACCATATTACCGTTTTTTCCGTTTTATTGCTCGTACCAACGTTGGTATATCGTGGCCAGACTATTTTCCCGGAAATCGGACGAATATACTTAGGTTTCCTCTTGTCCGCCGTGTTTTATTTGTTTTGTTTTTCAGTACTGCACAAAAAGAATTGGACGTGGATGTGGTACTGCGCGATATGGCTTTGGTCTTTTTTGCTTTTTAGCACTATTTCGTTTGATGTAGTGAATATCGGTCTCGTTTTCATTGCGTTTTTTATTATTGCTTATCTATATTTCCCCTCAGTTGTTTATGGTATTCATAAAAAGGATATCTCATTACATTTTTTTGTATTTCTTTTTTCTACACTTTTATTTGAAGCTTTTTGGGTTATAAGAATCTTTCCGTTAGGAGTACTTTTGGGCCCGGTATTTGTTATGATTTTCTTCTATTTTTTTTCACACATATACCGCGGATATTGTTTAGATAACCCCTTTCGCTATTATATTCGTCCCACTACGTTTACTTTTCTTTCTTTGCTTGTTATTCTACTAACGGCAATTAATTCAGCTTTTTAATATTATGCGCACTCTTGTAAAAATTTTACTCTTTCTTTCCATTTTTTCTTTTACTCTTTTCTCCGCGGATTTATTTTTTCCGTATATTACCGGTAAGATTTTTGCGTTCCGCTTTTTAATTGAACTTGCATTTGCGGCGTGGATTTTTGATATATTTCTCCGGAAATCCGTGCGATTTCGTTTTTCAGAGCCGATTGTCAGAGCTGTTTTTCTTTTTTTTGGCGCTCTCGCTGTTTCTGCTTTTTTCGGGGTGAACCCATCGTTTAGTTTTTGGTCTGATTTTGAGCGTAGCGAGGGGTTGTTTTCATTTCTTCATTATCTCGCTTTTTTTGTCATGCTTCTTGATGTATTTGTTCTGGATGATTTTTACCGTCTTATTAAGGCTTTTCTTGTCATCTCGCCACTTATCGCATATTACAATTTTTCTAGCTATGTGAATATTGAAAAATATGCTTTTGGGAGGATCAATGGGCTTCTTGGCAACCCGTCGTATATAGCAACGTTTCTTATCTTTGTCTTTGGTTTAGGAATTTACCTTATTCTTAAAAATCGAGAGATTTTTCGTTCTACCAAAGATGTATTTTTGATAGGTGAGAATATTCTTTGGTGTTTAATTTTGTTGATCAATGTCCCCGCCTTTTTCCTTACACAAACCCGTGGGGCCTATATCGGTGTTTTTGTTGCGATAATTGCATACCTTGCTTTGCTTGCGCGGCGTGGTGCGACAGGAGAAAAAAGGATGGCAAAATACGGCTTTGTTGTATTAGCTATTCTTTTCATTGTTGGCGGAGCTCTTATTTTAAAAACAAATATACTTCCATCAAATTTGAAAGATGCTGGGAGTTTGTTTGCTCGTTTTTCCACATGGAAGGCGGCTTGGGGTGGATTTGTCGATCGTCCTTTGCTTGGATATGGCCCTGAGAATTTTAATGTTGCTTTTGACCGGCACTATGATCCCGTTCATTCTGGCGTGGAGACGTGGTTTGACCACGCACATAATCTTCTTTTCGAGCTTCTCGCGGTGGCTGGTATTATTGGTTTTGTCGCTTACCTACATATTTTTTATGCGCTTTTTCGTGATTATCTCCCTGTTATTTTTAAGAAACGTCCTACTGTCGAAGCGGGTCTCTTTCTCGCAATACCCATAGCGTATTTTGTTCAAAACCTTGTTTTGTTTGATTCACTTACTTCTTATGTTTTGTTTTTTACCTTTCTTGCCTTAACGCGCGCCATTGTGCTTAAGGAGACAAATGTACAGATGGTACAAGCATCGCCCAGTCGTTATTCTGTTGCGGTAGGTACGGTGGGTATAGTTTTCTTCTGTGCCCCATTTTTTGGGATGTATGCGAACGTGTTCGCGTTACAAAAAAACATTTATCTTCTCGAGACCTTTTTGCCACCAAAACAGTCGTTTCCGCCGAGTACAAAAATAAATGTGTATAAGCAACTTTTTAGTATGCCTGGATTTTTGGGGAGGCGTGAAATATCAACCGCTCTTGCTAATGATGTTCACGTCTGGTCATCTTCTAATAATCTTGATCGATTTTCCAAAGAAGACTTCGAGGCTCTAAATGAAGGAATAAATATAAGTGAGGAATATTTGGTACAAGATCCAACGCATATTAGGAATTATTATCTTCTTGGATATGCATATTCTTCAATAGGGGGCCATTTTAAGGATAGAAATGCTCTTGTTCGTGGAGAGGCGATTTTGAAAAAAGCTGATGCGTTGAGTCCTGGTAGAATAGAATTTCTTGAGGTTTTGATTAAGAACCTTGGTGCGCAGAGAAAATATGACGAGGCGCTTAAATATTCTCTCGAAATTATAAAATTGCGTCCTGACATGGAGGCTGGTCATCGGTTCGCTGGCGTGTTTTATAAAAAGATAGGAGAGTTAGAGAAGGGCAAAAAAGAGCTCAACAAGGCCTTGTTAATCAATCCATCTTCGTCCGCAGCAACATTTTTAAATGAAAATTAGAGACATGCCCGAGGAGAAAATAATTTTAAAATTTAAAGTGTTGGTGCGTGCGATGTATGCCGTTGCTTGTGGGGTTGGCGATATTTCTATGTGTGACAAATTGAAAAATTATACGTTATTGCTTACTGACGCATTTGCAAGAGGTGATTTATCTAATTTTGAGGAGAATGTTCTTGCGTTCGATGTAGTACTTGAAAACGCCGCGGTACTTCATTTTACCGC
>CAYIOQ010000018.1:11824-13416 GCA_964365055.1 uncultured Candidatus Saccharibacteria bacterium
ATGTTCTTGCGTTCGATGTAGTACTTGAAAACGCCGCGGTACTTCATTTTACCGCGAATGAAAATTACTACTTACTTAGCAAAGAACTAAAGAGATTCAAAGACGAGTTTGTTGCAAATACGAAAGCGTTATATTCTGTTTCCGGTATTCCGGAATTAGTTAATTTGTTTCCGGAAACAAATGGGGGTGAGTATGGAATTAATCTTCCAGTACGTGAAACAAAGATGCGATTGATTTCTCATAATAAGATTGGTGACCCGACAGAACGTCAGCGCGCTATTCTGGAACTTCTTCGGGAAAAGGGAAATGCGCCGCTTATGGATTTCCTCATTCGTTTTCCGGAATTAAACGAGAAGACGATTCGGAATGATCTTAACTCGTTGTGTGAAGGTGGATATATAACTCGAATAGGAAAAGGAGGACGCGGAAGTCGCTATCAGTTTGTACGCGAGGTATCGAGTATCTAATATCCGTTCGCCGAAGTCGTACTTCCAGAGGAAGTCCGACTTCCCCATATTGACGTAGTGTAGGACACCCACGTTCTGTAACATAATTTCTTGATACTTCGTTGTAATATAAGAGATAAGGTGAAGGAGAATTTTATGATAATGTAGTCGAAAATCATTGAGTTTTCCACACCCGAATCTATTGCAAAAGGGTTGCTTTTTTTGCTAAAATAGCATATAATAACTAAGATTCTAGAAATGTAGAAAAACACTGGGGTTTTCCGTCTCAAATGACGGGCTTTTAGAGAACGTTTTTCTTTCCACACCTGTTTTATCACCTATTTGTGATACGATAGATGTGAAAAGAAAAGAAGGAAATTTACCCAAACGACTGTTGTTTGAAAACTAAATAATAAGGAATGAAAGAAAATGGTAGTGCCTGAGCTTGTCGAAGGCTTACCAAACTAATTATTTATTTTTTTTGATATAACGAGCCGTAATCAAGGTCGGTGGTTCGCTTAAAACGGATCATGCTCTCGGCTCTTCCAGAAGAGTATTAGGTATAAAAATATAATTAAGCGATTTGATTTGTGGCGTCGAATCACAAAGGGATCGCGTAACAAAAACAAAATAAAAAATTATGGGTAATTCCAAATTTAAAAAAGTTGCGACGAAAGTCGTTGCGGTAGGCCTTTCGCTTACAACCGCAATCTGGCTTTCTGGCGCAGCCATGGCTCTCCCTCTTGCGGCGAAAGCAGCAACTCTCGATGAGCTTATGGCGCAGATTGCCGCGCTTCAAGCACAGGTGGTTGCATTGCAAGGAGGTGGGAGTACATTAACCGCATCGACTGACTACTCAAGAAATCTTACAGTAGGATCACGCGGTGCTGATGTAACAGCTCTCCAAGAGTTGTTGATAGATGGAGGACATCTTAATATTGCTGCTCCAACAGGGTACTTTGGTGCTTTGACAAGGGCGGCTGTGAAATTGTGGCAGGCGGAGGAGGGGCTTCCTTCAACAGGATATTTCGGCCCTCTCTCTCGTGCAAAGGCGTCAGAAGTAGGAGGTGGTACATCACCAACTCCATCACCAACCCCAACCCCAACCCCACCCCCAACGACGACAGGTATCACTGTAAGTCTCGC
>CAYIOQ010000019.1:0-12962 GCA_964365055.1 uncultured Candidatus Saccharibacteria bacterium
GTTTGATGGAGGGTCTCCCACAACTGCATCTGGGGTGATCGTATCAACTAAGTTTACAAGTGAGGGGGTGAAAAATATTACGCTTACTGTAACTGAGGAAAGTGGCACCAATGGGCGTGTTGGAAACACCGCGCTCGTACTTGTCATAGCAAAAAACCCTGACTTTAAAGAGATCGCGCCAGAGTAATAATAAAGTAGGGTAGTAGTTTAAAAGAGGCTTTTGTTCGGGCTTCTTTTTGGTAATTTTTAGGAGTGGCCAATGAATGAGCAATGAGTGAGGTTGAACCTCATTCATTGGCTGCAAGGTAGTTTTTCAATACATACAAAATATAAAATCAACGAACGCGAACAGGGGAACATAAGTCAGAGCAAAAGTTATATTATCTACATGGTATGCCGCGGCATACCATGTGGGAGGGAGATCGTTAGTAGCGTTTGGTGGTGCCGTATTTTGTGCGTTGTGTGCGTATGGGAGGATTGTTATGATGTTCTGAAGATTTTGGTGCGGGGGAATATACTTCCTTTTTTCGTTCCACTTTTCCGCGTTCATTATAACTACGATAGTGTTTTCCCTCTAATGCCTTTTTAATCGCGCTTATTGTTTGATTAGTTAACCAAAGCTCTTTACCTATGGTGCGATAACTGTGTTTTTGAGAGATACGATGTATTGCTGCCATACGGCGCACAAAAAGAGAGCGTTCGTAGGAGGAGATGAGTACTTCAAGTAGTGATTTCATTTCTTCTGGTTTCCGCACCGTAGTGAGATAAGACATGATGGTATGCCACACTTTTTCTTCCCACAGAGAACGAGATGTGAAATCGGTCACCATTGGTACTATAATTGGCGCGGGCATAGGTGGTGGTGTTTTGTTTCGTTGTTTTTTCTTATTCATATCGTCTATTATAGCACGGTGGTATGCCGCGGCATACCACCCAAGGTATTGTGAGCTTTGATTTTGGGATAAGAATATATTGTTTAGAAAGGTAGCGGACAAACATGGAATATGGATACATTGCCTTCACAGGGGTATTTTTATTTTTCTTTTTTTATGTTACAGTTCACTACTTTATCATGATACATATGCATTCAAATATTCATCGAGTAGTAGTATCTTTTTTTCTTGTAACCGTGGGGTTTTTGGGCTTGGTTGATTATACACATGCTAGCTACACTTATAATTCCGGTTGTGGCGCGACGAATGACAATGGGAGTTCTCATTCTGTAACGTGTTTTGCATCTACGCAAAATAATAATGGCGGAGGAAACATTGACGATACTTCGACGGTAACGGTGTGGGTTCCGTCTGACGTTGATTCAAATGGGATTTATGTTTCTACTGCTTATGCGCGAGATACGGGCTACTACTCGGGGCCTGGTTTTAGTTTTTCGGTTGGTTCGTGCGGGAGCGGTAATACATGTGGTGGTGCAATAAACGCGCATGTTTCCGCAAATTCTACTTTTTCGGCGAACATTAGAAGGATTGGTCCAAATGGATATTCCAGGGCAGAATTGACGTTTATCATGCCTAAGGTGGTGCCACCTGTCGCCCCAACGGTTACTTTTGGCGTGGGTATAAATCCAATCTCTTACAACACCCCAGCATATCTTAGTTGGAGCGCTACTGGTGTCGGGGTAGATTATTGTACTGCTTCAAATGGATGGACAGGACAAAAAGTTGTTTCTGGTTCAAACGTATCAACGGGAAATCTTACGACGACAACAACGTTTTCAATCCAATGTCATGGAACAGGTGGACTATCTTCGGTACAAAGTGTAACGGTGAATGTTTTAGATCAGGTTATTCCAGTACCAACCATTTCGAATTTTAACGTAAATCCCACCACAGTTTCTTACAACTCACCAACCTATCTTTCGTGGAATACGTCTGGGAACGTAGACTATTGTGAAGCTTCAAACGGTTGGAGTGGCAATAAACCAACTTCGGGTTCAAACATTGTAACAGGAAATCTCACTACTACGACGACATTCACTCTTCGTTGTCACGGAACGGGGGGCCGGTCTCCCTACCAGAGTGTTATGGTAGATGTGAATGCGCCAGTGGTACCGACATTTACATTCAGCGCAAACACTACCTCCGTGGCTTATAATACTCCTGTGTACTTGTCATGGAATGCGTCTGGTCTCGTTGATTACTGCGAAGCTTCAAACGGTTGGAGTGGTCAGAGACCGACGAGTGGTTCAAATGTCGCGGTTTATGTTACAGGAACTACAACCCTCACCCTACGTTGTTACGGGCCAGGTGGCTGGTCTCCTTATCAATCAGTTACGGTTTATGTAACCAATCCTGTTTCTCCAATGTTTACGGTTACCTTTACGGTTAACGGAACGACGGTGCCCTATAACACTCCCGCATATCTTTCATGGAATACTTCAGGTAATGCAGACTACTGTGAAGCCTCAAACGGCTGGAGTGGGCGGAAACCAACAAGTGGGAGCAACATAACAACACAAAATCTTACTGGTACGACTTCTTTCTCAATTCGTTGTTACGGAGGAGGCGGGTGGTCGCCTTACCAGACAGTGACAGTGAATGTTGCATCTGCCTCGGTACCGGCTATCTCATATTTCTCCGCAATCCCAACCACAGTTTCATATAATTCACCGACCTATCTTAGTTGGGGTGTTTCAGGAGATTCTGATTACTGTGAGGCATCGAATGGTTGGAGTGGACAGAGACCGACAAGTGGTTCAAATGTCACAACACAAAACCTCACTACGACCACTACTTTCTCAATTCGTTGTCATGGTACAGGGGGTTGGTCTGCATATCAAAATGTTTTAGTAAATGTAAACGCTCCGATATCAGTAGCGCTTGCGTATATTGCGCCCCCTACCTCTGTAGTTCAGAAACCTACTTCTGTAGTAGCGCCAGCAATAAAACTCGCTTGTAACCCAGGCACTTGCGTTGGATATCAAGGGGTGGCAGTGGGTGTGGCCGGTTCACTTAGTATCATCTCTGCTCCACAAAATGGTGCTTATATTTCATGTGCTATTCAGGTAGACAACGAAAAACAGAAAATTGTTCCGTGCAATAAAAATCTTGCTGAACTTGTTTCGAACCGAAAGATAGGTACTCATACGTGTACTCTTACAGATACTGATGCCGCCGGAAAGAAGAAAAGAACTTCTTTATCTTTCAGAATAAGGGAGAATATAAAACCAAAGCTCGTATGTTCCCTTGACGCTATTACATGGAAACCATGCAAAGAAATTCAGCCCACCGTTGGGGTGGGGGTCTATGTAAGGGATGCATCTTTTCCTTCAACAGGCGCTAGAATTACTTCGAGAAAGTTAAATGCTACACCTGGTGTGCAGCCTGGGGTTGTTGCCGCAGAACTTGCGTTGTTTAAACCAACGTCGAGTGGCGTTAAATTGATACAGCTTTCCGTTGTGGATAGTGCAGGTAGAGCAGGGAACGTAGTTGATCTCCTTTATGTAAAAGAAGGGCCAGCAAATATTTGTAAGCCAGGAGAGACCCTTTCAAGCGTAAAATAATTTGATATAACAAAAACGCCCTAAGTTATCTTAGGGCGTTTTTGTTACTGGCGTATTGTTCTAAAAAGGCTTTTATTTCTTTCGCTTTTTTGACGAGCTTTGGAATATAGCGTTGATTACAAAAAATGCGAACTGCGAGAAATGATTCTTCGTGGGTTTTTAACGCGTGACGCATATCGGTATAATGGTCAAAGAGGTCAACGGTATCTTTTAGATTTCGCATGAGAACAGGTACTGTGTGTGGAGAGAAACGTTTATGGGATGCCCTACTTACGGGGACAAAAAGGATGTCGATAGGGTTGATAGAGGCAATGGTTGCGATACTGTGTTCAATTTCCTGGAGTGCCTCTGCATTCAAACTTTCAAACGCAGTAAGAAATTGTGTATCGGCAGAGGAGAGGTGTACGTTTTTTTCACAGTGTTCCTCATGGAGATAAGGAGCAAGTCGAAATACGATTGCGCGGTGTAGAGCGCGTTGCATACCACGTTCAAAAAGTGTTCGCACATCTTCGTGTGAAGAAGTCTTAAGACGTCCTTCTATTTCGCCATCATTTAAATTCCATAATTCGGTTTCTTTGAGGGTGCCAGTAGCGAGCTCTTTGTGGATCATTTTTTGAAAGAGCCGTTGGTAAAAAAGCGATTTCGGACTGAAGTACACTTCTTTATACGCGTTCCAATAAAAGAGAATGAGATTTCGCACTGGGTGTACTACTTCAGAAGTAATCATGAGTTGGTTTTTATACCACACCACATGTTTTTCAATATCTTTAAGATGAGGTGGTGCAAGAACGCCGGCACCTGAAAAATGTAGATCCCTTTCAAGATAGTCCCATTTTTCTACACCAAGGACCTTATCGTCAACAATTCTGCCAAGTGGGTGTTTTTTTGCAAGCATGTCGTGAATAATGGTTGGATTACCATCGCAGGCTACGATTGCTTTTTTGATACCGTTTTTAATAACGTGTTTTCCGTTTTCTTCGTGGTTGAAACTTGTAACGTCTTCTATGACATGACTTAAAGGGCCGTGGCCAATATCGTGTGTGAGCGCATAGATCGCGATGTTTCGTTCTTCTTGCGCAGAGAGTACGTTGATCCCTTTCCTTTTATATTCACGCGATGTATCGCGCCATGACTTTATTCGTTGTTTTGCTCTGTGATATGCTCCTATACAATGCGCGAATCTGCTATGCGTTGCGTTAGGGTAAAGATAAATAGTAGTGCCAAGTTGTTTGACACTTCGAAGACGTTGAAAATATGTAGAATCGATAATAGGCGCGACGTCGCTGATGTCGATTTCACCAAGAAGTGGATCGGGTACCGTAATAGGTCTCATTAGTTTCATGTAATCACGTTGATTTTTATATTGCAATCCTTTGTATCAGGCGACGATTTGTGTAATACTTAAATAAATTAGCTATTAGCCACTAGGGTATAGGGTGTGGGGTATACTAAACCCTAAACCCTAAACCCTAAAACCTATGATTACAGGAAAAGACGTTGAACATTATGC
Organism: uncultured Candidatus Saccharibacteria bacterium; assembly: GCA_964365055.1. Classification (GTDB taxonomy): domain Bacteria; phylum Patescibacteriota; class Minisyncoccia; order UBA6257; family JACRHW01; genus JACRHW01. The sequence goes on from CAYIOQ010000019.1 coordinate 5,028, forward strand.
TGAATTAGGACGTATTGCGATTACTGCGACAGAAAAGAAGTCGCTCGCGAAAGATTTTGAGAAAATCTTGGAATACGTTAAGAAGCTGAATGAGGTAGATACAAAAAATGTTATGCCTATGAATGGAGGTGTGTTTTTTTATAATTGTCTAAGAAGCGACGTAGTGGATCTTGAACGAAAATTGGATAAGGTAAATGAAACCGCACGTGTGTCGCGATCGTTTCCTAAGAGTAAGGATGGATACTTAGAAGTGCCACCTGTGTTTACCGATTAAAAACGAGGGTATAGGGTATAGCCACTAGGGTATAAAATAAACCCTAAACCCTAAACCCTAAACCCTAAACCCTAAACATGCAATTAAAAGATTTAACTATTTCATCAATTCATACCTCACTTCTTAAGAAGGAGTATTCCGCTGTTGATCTAACAACACAGATTTTGAATTATATTAAAGAAAAAGATCAAGAATATGGTGCTTATCTCCATATAATGAATGAAGACGCGTTAAAGAGTGCACAGGAGATTGATCTTATGCTGGCACGCAACGATGATCTCCCTCTTTTGGGGGGAATTCCCTTTGCGCTTAAGGACAACATTTTGGCGGTAAATCATCCTTCAACGGCGGGATCAAAGATACTCAAGGATTATAAGGCAAGTTATGATGCGACGGTTACGAAGAGACTAAAATTGGCGGGAGCAATAATAGTAGGGAAGACCAATATGGATGAATTTGCGATGGGATCATCGGGTGAAAACTCTGCTTTTTCCCCCGCAAAAAATCCACACGATATTTCACGTGTTCCTGGGGGGTCTTCTTCCGGATCTGCGGTTGCGGTTACACTTGGTGAGGCAGTTTGTGCGCTTGGGTCTGAAACGGGGGGCTCAGTACGACAGCCAGCATCATTTTGTGGGCTTGTGGGGCTTAAGCCAACGTATGGGGCAGTGTCACGTTATGGATTGATTGCTATGGCGTCTTCGCTTGATCAGGTTGCTCCGTTTGCACGAAATACGATGGATGCAGCACTTGCATTTGAAGCGATAAGTGGACATGATTCGCTCGATGGAACTTCGAAAAAAGATTTTTCTTTTCATGCGAAACAAGTCAAGGATTTCTCACTTGAGTCGTTGCGCGGGCTTACCATAGGGCTTCCTAAAGAATATTTTATACCTGGAATTACTAAGGAGACACAAAAAGAAATTGATAATGCGATAACACTTCTTAAGAGTTTGAAAGTGAAGTTTAAGGAGATTTCTCTTCCGCACACTGAATATGCTCTCCCTTGTTATTATATTATTATGCCCGCGGAGGTGAGTTCGAATCTGTCGCGGTTTGATGGTATTCGGTATGGAACGCGTGGCGAGCCTGCCTCACTTAAGGAGATGTACAATCGTAATCGGGGGGAGGGGTTTGGAAAGGAACCAAAACGAAGAATTCTTCTAGGAAATTATGTGTTATCCGCCGGGTATTATGATGCATATTATTTACAGGCGCAGAAGGTGCGTAGTCTTATAACAGTAGATTTTATAAATGCATTTAAAGATGTGGATGTTATACTTACCCCCACCACACCAACCCAGGCCTTCAAGTTTGGTGAGAAGACAAAAGATCCAGTATCAATGTATCTTTCTGATATTTTTACCGTTCCCGTGAATCTTGCAGGACTTCCTGCTTTGTCATTTCCTTCGAGGTCTTCAAATAATTTGGCCGGCAAGCTTCCTGTGGGAGTGCAACTTATTGGAAAACATTTCGATGAGGCGACGCTTTTGGGGGTAAGCAAATGGTACGAAGAGTCTATGTCTTCCTCATAATTTTTATTTCCTACCATGGTATCATTTTCCGAATTATTATCTACAATACGAGATGGAATTCTTGAGGTATTAAATGCTTTGCTTTACATACGAAGCATTGTATTTACTGATTCGTTTCTTTTTACTCTTAAATTAATTTCTTCGATTATTTCTGCGGTGCTTTTTGCTGGAATTATTTGGCTTGTTATGAAGACGAGAGTATTTGGTCTTCAGGTAGAGCAGTTAAGCGATATGATGGCTATGGCACAAGTGGATAAAAAGCGCGTGCTGAAGGCGTGGAAAGAGGTACAAGATAGATTGGGGCGGGGAGATGAGGCAAATTTAAGACTTGCCATTATCGATGCCGATAAATTGCTTGATACCGTCTTGAAGAGAATGGGATATGTGGGGGATACGATGGCGGATCGATTAAAGAAAATAACGAAGGCACAGCTTAAAAGTATCAACGAATTATGGACGGCTCACAAAATGAGGAATCATATTGTGCATAGTACAGATCATACTCTTTCTCGTGCGGAAGCAATTGAAGTCCTTGAAATTTATGAGAAAGTATTTCGTGAAATGAATTTAATTGATTAGTTATTGCCGAAATTTAGTTTTTTTTGTATAGTATCGGTACTTTAAAGGCCAGGGTAGCTCAGTTGGTTAGAGCACAGCACTCATAACGCTGAGGTCGTGGGTTCGATCCCCACTCCTGGCACACAATTTAAAACCCCGCCTTATGTGGGGTTTTAAATTTATTAACATGTCTAGAAAATAGGGATAACAAGGTAGGAGAGTGTGTTATTATATGTTCCTGCAGCTTGTGTAGAAGTAAGCTCTATTTTAAAAATGATGTCGGTAGATTCGTTTGAAACAGGGATGGAACTATATGTTATTTCGCGTGCGGTACTATCGAGTTGCGCATAGGTGTCATCATCTGCAAAACGAGTTGCAACACCACTTCCCAGTGTTGCATCAGTTGTATGATATCCATATGCCCCAGATTGTCCACTAGGAATACTCCATGCTATGGGAGAGGTGTTAGTACCACTTACGGTGGGAATAGACCTACCACTATCTTTTGAGAGTAATTGTGTTTGATATATACGTACGATGTATCCAATCCCTGCGTTTGTGCTTAAGGTAAGTCGTTGCGCTGCCTCTATCGGTGAGCTCGTGGCGATAGTGCCAAATGGAATAGTTGTTGCTGTGGTGGCGACATCCGTTACGATACTAGCAATATTGGTGCCCGAAGGGAGACCACTTACTGTAAAAGTAAGGGTACCCCCCTCCATCACAAGACTTGGATAGGACCAACCTATGTTTGTTGGTGCAACAATGTCATTGGTAACATCAAAAAGGCGAAAAAAAAATGTTTTACCTATAAAAGCTTCTGAATGTTTTATTGTAAATTCCATCTCTACCGATGAACTTGCGGTAGGACTTAACGTGCTTGATGAACTTGCTATTTCATTATGTGTGCCATTGCTTGTTGAGTCGGTAAGAAGGCGAGTAGTAATGGCGTCGTTATCGGCATCAACACCATTGCCATAACACCACCCAGAAATGAGAATACATGATGCAATCGAAGTTAAGTCACTCACTCCTCGTGAAAAATCGGAGTATTGTGACGTTTGAACCTTAAATTTTATGTTACTTCCTGCCACTTGTGCTGTCTCTGCAACAGTAACACGTAATTTAATGGTACTTGTAGTTCCCACGTCACTTGGCGCCACATTTTCACCAGCAAGCGCGGTGGTGGGAGTTTCATTTGTCTCGTCATCATACCAACGCCAGTTTTGGATTTTAGGGCGATAGCCGGAGGTGGTAATCTCTGGATAAAATGTGTAGGAATCTAATCCATGCCCCTCTTCTAGTGCAATACGAAAACAATATGTTGTTGACGGAGTTGCTCCATTGTCTTGTATGAACCAATCCATTTCAACATCTTCTCCGATAGCCACACCATAGGGAGCCAAAGCACTAAGATTTCCTTCTTCATACGTCCATGCTCTATCAGAGACACTAAGTTTTAAATCTCCTGCAGTTGGAGGATCTGTTGAAAGAACTGTGCCCGCGACTGGTGTGCCATTACTACCACGCCATAGTGTACTGCTCGTAGAACTTCCCACCGCAATCCAACTTTCTTGAGCAATTGAGGCGCAACTTCCACTTTTTTGCGCGAATTGTAATTTCATCTTAGTCTCTCCCGCAACGAGTTTAATCGTAATGATAGAAATTGATACACGCAGACGCAACGTTTCACCACTTGCGGGAGGGAGGTCATATTTTGTGATCGTTGCGTTTTCTCCTATGTCTGTTGTTCCTGCGGGCCATGGATCACTCACAACGACCGCGTTATTATCCGCATACCAGCGATAATAATTTTGCACCATGCCCGCTGCGGTATCGTCCCAGAAAAAATAGAATGGTTCTGTCCCGGCGGAAGAGACCCCTGTTATTACGGTGGTAAAACTTGATGACCAACTCCCATTGCCATCCCAACGACGCGTGTGAAGATCGCCACTAATGTCGAGAACGGTCACCATCATCTGGTTTCCCTTGCCATCTGGATGTAATTTAAGCCATCGTATCTTCTGTGCTAGCTCGCTCGCTTCCTGTGTCACCGCGCTAAATCCTCCTGCTGCCGTCCACGTCCTCCATGAGAGAGCCTTTGCGTTCGGTGTCTTTTGAGAAAATACGAACATGGCTTTTCCTGTATGTTTTTCCCACGCCGTACTTATATTTCTTCTATCCACATCATCAGTATCTATCGCCGCAGGACGTGTTTCCCAAGAACTTCCATTCCACACCCCCATCTCAATTTTTTGGTTTCCTGGTTGATTCCAAATAACTGATATATGATTATCGCCATATACTCGATTGTGACCGAGCACTAGCCACGACGCGTTTGCGGTAAGTCCTGAATAGGCGGTCGTTTCAGCTTGCCACGAGGTGGTAAATGTTCGAGATGCGATGGTAGAACTTGTCGTACCCCATACCACCAGCATGTCACCGCTTGTCCTTTCGTAGGTCACATCGGCAACATCACTCGTTACCTCTGCAGGATTAGTGGACATCGTTACCTGATCTCCAAACGCACTATTATTCCAACGCATAACATGAAGTTTTCCGTCATTGGTAGTAACTACCACTGCAATATCATTTCTTCGTGTGTTTATATAGGGGGGGCGTATAGAAGTTTGTACCATTCTAGGAATTCCCGAAAGCGCGGTTCCCGCATTAAGTTCCCCTGTCCATGTGGATCCATTCCATTTCCGATATTTTAACTGCGTGGTGTTATCTCCATAGACGACGATTGCATTTGCATCAAAGTTTTCGTAGGCAATTGAAAAGGTGCGGTTCGCAGTAGTAGTGAGTGTTATGTTCCACTCACTACTCCACGTGGATCCATTCCACCTCTGTACATAAAATGCATTACTTCCCCCACCAATTACTCCCATGATTTTTTCATTTCTCAGTCGCGGTGCTGATTGTAGGACAAGCCACTTGATTTGACTTTGTGCTGCTTGTGCATTTGCCTGTGTACCAAATGCAGTACCATCCCACAGCTTATATTTTGGAGTTCCATCTCCCGATGTTCCATAGGCAACCATGCCCTCCGTTTCTCCCGCAGCATGTGCTTCAGGAATATATAATGGATTCATCGTATTGAGAGAGAGAGAGGGGGGGGGATTAGAAAGAAAGAAAATTGAAAGCTAGTAAAAGCAAGAAGAACAAAAAGAGAAAAATTTTTTTTTCGTGTTTGCATTATGATCATTATAACATCTCTTTTTTATTTAAAAAATATAACTATACATTTGATTTAGTTTCATTGTGTTGTGTTTTAAGAGAAAAGAAAAAACTACCAGATTGTGGTAGTTTTCGTGTTTTATGTATAAGTAAGCTTTATCGTTTCCCACGTTCCTTTCTTGGTTAGGTACTCAATCGTCTTAATTTTGTATTTTATCGCGAGCGCGAGACACTGTGGACACGGCTTTGAGAGGATGGCTTTTATGCCTCTTTTTCCGGCAACCGTGAGACGTGCGCCCTGCAACCTTTTGCGATTTGCACGCATCATGATAGCAAAGCGTTCCGCATGCATTCCGGCACCCACTTCTGGCGCATCCGTTAGCATGTGGTTCCATCCCCAAGCAAAAATACCATGTGTGTCACTTAGTACTGCCGCCATCTGCCATCGGCAAATTGATCGTTCGCAAAGTTCGAGAGCAAGCTCCTTGGGAAGGACCTTCGTATTCACCTCTCATCACATCCTTTCGGTTATTTATACAATACCACAATTTTAAATATATGCAATATGAGCGAAGGTACTAGACGTATAACACTAAGTGTGCTAGTTTTATTTTAGTTCATTGACAGAGGGGAGGATGTGTAATGCAGTTTATTGTACCGTTTGTAGTGTTCGTTATTTGTGTCGTTGTACTATTTCTTGTCGCAGGGAAGATTGCATTTGGTGGCGAAGAGCCGTTCAAATCCAACAGGTCACTTATCTACATTTCATTTAGGGAATCCGATTCTTTATTAAAAAGAATCGCTCTATGGGGTCTTGTCGTGGTGGGTATTATAATCTTTCTGATGACGTATCTTTTTCTGCTTTCGTTTCTCGTAAAAACAGGCTTTGTTTTTAGGGGTCTCATGGCGCTTGTTAGTATGGTGATCGTGTATGCATTTGCAGAATGTTTAACCAAAAGTATTTGGAAGAGATGTACACTATCTTTTTTGATTACATTCACTTGGTTTGTATGGCCAAATTGGGTGACTCTCGATATCGCTGCAGTATGTATGACGATTGTGTTTCTGGTGAATTCGAAAGACGTTACGGTAAGGTCGATAGCGATTATTTCATGTATCGTCATGATATATGATGTTGTCTCCGTCTTTGGGACTGGTGTGATGCAAAAGGTTGCCTCTGGTGTATTGGGAAGCGTTCCCATGCTTTTCATTGTTCCTAAACACTTTGCGTGGGTGAGTGAACGTGCTTTTGCGCTGGGGCTTGGTGATGTTGTAATTCCTGGAATTATCATCATGATAGCTCTACGTGAGGCAAAAAATTATACCAATACAAAGATTGGCTGGATGACTACTCTTGGATATGTAGTTGGGTGTGTACTCACGTTCATGGTTGTGGTCATTTTTAAGACTCCTCAACCCGCAACGATTTATCTCATTCCATGCACGTTTTTGTTTCTTTGGTTTGCGGTAGAAGGAACACCCTTGCGAGATAAGTTTCTTGGTGAATTGGGAGGCAAACCAATACTTCCCATAGTACAACAAGGATAGGAGGTGGTTGGGATGTCTATCAAGCTACTCGTGGGTTTTGTTCTCTTTTTTCTTGTTTTGTTGCCACTTACTGTTTATCTTTGGAAAAAAGCTCCTATTCTTCTGCCTGGGATGTTGACTCTTTGTTTGGGTGTTTCTCTGAATATGATTGTTATTTGTACGAATGAATACAAGATGCCCGTTGTGGTTTTTGGAGAAGGTGTAGAATTTGATGTGGCAGATGCGACGCACTCTGCCGTGAGTGAGAAGACAAAGTTCCTTTTTCTTGCTGATCATATCCACGTCACTAGTCCGATTTTCAATAAAGGACATATAAATATATTGAGCATCGGAGATATTCTTATTTATATGGGAACTGATATGATGTTAATGTATTGTGTATTGCTCTTGATTTGTCATAAATTTCAAAATCTTTTTCCGAAAATTACAGAAATGACGAGAGAACCATAGTTTTAATAAGTTCGAAGACCGCAAGAATTATGCGGTTTTTTAATATAAGCTCTTGAAGTTTTGGGTGATTGTAGTATAATATTAAGAACAACTTGATCGCGGGTGAGTGAAACGGATATTTTATATCACACCAGGCTCATAACCTGGGAATAGTGGGTTCGACTCCCATCCCCGCAACAGAAGAAAATACCCCGATTTTATCGGGGTATTTTTGATGGGGGTGAGGGGTAGGAGCTTTTCACGTGTTCTACTTCCACAAGACGCTATCTGCTCTGTACAAAATAGCCCAAATATACTATTATTGTTTTAGTTCATTGTCCCAAATTCTGCAGTGAAGTGGGTTACTAACTAGTATGTCTAAACCAAAAGAAGGCAAGAAAGGAATAGGGGGTG
>CAYIOQ010000020.1:0-1443 GCA_964365055.1 uncultured Candidatus Saccharibacteria bacterium
AAACTTAGTTGATACGATCACCCCAGATGCAGTTGTGGGAGACCCTCCATCAAACTGCCAGTTGCGTGTTACAATGGTCCCTCCGGTAGAAGGAACTGAAATATCTTTGAAATATATCTTTGTTCCAGAAAGAATTTTTAGTTGTCCGCATTGTTTAAAATTAATTCCATCAAGCGAACACTCAAAGCTTGGTTGTATATCCTGACGTATCGTAAACGAAGTTGGCGGAGTGGTATAACTAAGCCCCCCTTCATCAGTAACCCTGATTTGTATACTATGTGGAGAAGGAAAAACTCCATACTGAGTTGCATCAAGAATTGTGGTACCACACGGAATTGCTGGTTTTATAACACCATCAAGAATTATCTCACATGTTTTTAGATTATCGTCAGGATCAGTCATGCTAAGATTAAAATTTAAAAATCCTGGCGAACCAGTATAACCAGTGCACTGTGGTGTGGTAGGAGTACACGCAATTGTCGCTGAAGGAGGGTTGTTTTCACAGATCTCTTTATCAAGTGTTACCCCGTAGGCGGGAATAACAGTTCCAATAGCAGGACAATACCCTATTCCATTCGATTTCCCATCACCATCAGGATCACAATTTTTTGAACTAAAACTTACCCATCCTATAACATCCGACCCCCACGCATATCCTTCGAGGTTACACCCCCTTCGCTTTACTCCATACACCGCTCCAACACCATTGCTATTTTTTGAAGAAAGACTCGTCCAACCATCCCATCCTTTAATAACATCACCCGAAAACGCCTTCATCCACCCCACTATCTCATTCTTATAAGGCCCGCTGAGATTCAGTGCTGGCTGACACCCACTCTTTGGACATCCAGCCGTCTGATTAAAATCAAGCCACCCAATATGTTCGGACCATGCGTAGCCAGAAAGAACACCATTGGTGGGATTAATACGAACACCGTAATTTGATCCCGCGTTAGGATTCTTAAAACTAATCCACCCAACATTTTCCGACCATGCGTAGCCAGAGGTGTTTGGTGTCACTACCACCTGTGGAGGCGAGGCTTGGACGTTTACCGTCACTGATTTTGTAACTTGGGTATTATCCAATCCCGTACACTTGAGACTGTACGTGGTTGTAGTGGTGAGTGGGCCTATAACGAAAGACCCGTCTGCCACCGACGAAAGCACAAAGACTTGAATGCGATTATTTCCATAATCTGCAACATATACATTTCCAGAGGCATCAACAACAACACCTTCTGTGAGGCTAAATTGTCCATTCCCAGACCCAGGAGATCCCCACTGCGAGAGGTAGGTGCCCGAAGTATTGAACTTTTGAATACGGTTATTACTTCCATCGGCAACATATATATTCCCCGATATATCGGTTGCAATACTTCTCGGACTATTAAATTGTCCATTCCCAGACCCAGGAGATCCCCACTGCGAGAGGTAGGTGCCCGA
>CAYIOQ010000020.1:1543-11793 GCA_964365055.1 uncultured Candidatus Saccharibacteria bacterium
CAGGAGATCCCCACTGCGAGAGGTAGGTGCCCGAAGTATTGAACTTTTGAATACGACTATTGCCTTGATCCACCACATACACATTTCCAGAAGCATCGATAGCAATACCCTTTGGATTTTGAAATTGCGCATTACCACTACCCTGCGATCCCCACTTAGTAATAAAATTTCCGGAGCTGTCGAATTTTTGAATGCGATGACTAGACCATTCTGTAACATACACATTTCCAGAAGCATCGACAGCAATACCATACGGATCCCTAAATTGTCCATTTCCAGACCCAGGAGATCCCCACTGCAAAAGATAGACACCAGAAGTATTAAATTTTTGAATACGTTGGTTACTACCATCTACAACATATGCATTCCCAGAGGCATCAAGTACAACACCGAATGGACTAAGAAACTGCCCATTGCTACTCCCATAAGACCCCCACTGCGACAAATAGACACCCGAAGCACTGAACTTTTGAATTTTATAATTACCGTAATCAGCAACGTATACATTTCCAGAAGCATCGATGGCCATATAGCCTGGTCCATTAAACTGACCATTTCCAGATCCAGGAGATCCCCATTTGGCAACAAAGGTGTAGGTAGGAGAATTTACAGGAATCGTTCCTCCTGGATACCATGATGTCGAAGAACCAGCAGAGGGCAATGCAGTACACGACTTCACATTCTCAAGATGCCAAGAAAGCACTGAAGTTGCATTATAAGAAATTGATGTAGGATTTGCTGTGAATGTAACAACAGAAGAAGCCACGCCACCCGAACCAATTTGTGCGAGCAGAGAAAATTTTCCTCCATTTTGATGAGTATAAAAATAAACCCCTCCAAGAAGAATGATAACAGCCAGCGAAGAAGTATCTAATTTTCTCATTGTTATGTTGCCAAATTAAATGGTCATTATCGCTTTTTGGGATTTGTAGGAACGGTAGTCAAACTTAAATAGATTTAAATTCTATAACCATAAAAGGTACAATTCGCATGACTATTTCTATAATTATTATCATGTTGGGCACGACCATAAATGCCAAACCCACCGCCTTCAATAAAACATCCTACATTGTGGCCTATGTCGCCACCGACCCAAAAACCCTGAATAATCATAAAATTAGCACCAGAAATAGAACATGTGGTATTCCCACCCTCTGTGCTACTTATTGCACTACACGACCCTACATATGTTAAAGCAGAAGTGGCCTGCCAACTCGCCACACCACTTGCATCAGAGGTAAGTACCTTGCCAACACCTTGTGTACCGTCTTTAATTTGAATATTTCCAAAAACAGAAAGCAACGCTTCGGGTAAACTGGTTCCAACCCCCACCCTTCCTTTGTCCACAATAAGCCCCGTTGCGGCGCCGCCACTGTTCAAAAGCAGTCCACCAATCTTCTCCTGTCCCACGTTACTTTCGTTGAGAGGCGCCGGAGCATTAGCGCCCGGAGGCGTTAGGGTTGGCTCTACCCACGCATGAGCGATCTGAAGCATAAAGCCCAATATAACCGCAAGAAAAAATGTATAAACATACTTTTGAACGACCTCAAAATGTGATTTCGTAATTTTTAACATGTTAAAAAAAATAATTATTACATTTTCAAAAAATATACTCTACTTCGGAGCAGTAAGTGAGGCACGAACTTCGGGAGTAATTGAAAAAGTCGTTGATGGCGCGGTAAGCGCGCGTAAAACATCCACTTCTTTTTGTAGTTCTATAGAACTAGTTTTTTGAGAATTATAGAAAAACCAAACACCCGCCCCTATGCCTACAAGTACTATAACGAGTACAATCAAATTTTTTAGCTTCATATCAGTTCCCTATATTTAATATACCACACTATTACCTCCCCCAAAAAAGAAGATATCCTAAGAAATCTTGAACGGGAAAAAGAAAATTCATACGCCCACTTTGCAAAGAAGGAGGCTGGGTCTTTGTCTTTTTCGCTGTGGGTGGCGCTGTAAGTGTATCTAAAACGCTAGGTCGTGGTTTCGTTGGATTAGGTGTAGGCTTTGGAGCCGGAACAGGAGTAGGGATAGGAGTTGGCTTTGGAGCCGGAGTTGGATTAGGTGTTGGAGAAGGGGTGGGGGTGGGTATTGGAGAAGGTGCAACAATCGAAAAATCAGCACTCGCACTCCCCCAAGAAATGGCATATTTTCCTTCAGCTACTTGAGTAGCTAGTTTCCGTCCTATCCTCACTTTTTGATCCCACCCTACGGGTATCTTTCCCCCTTTTTCAACAAGTCGTCCTGCCATAAAACTTATACACAAGATTGGCTCAACCACTTTTTCCTGCGTCTCTTTATTTATAATAGTATAAAAAGGAATACACACAGGAGATGTCGCACTTTTTTCACCAGTATAAGTAAATACGAACATGACATCTTCCTGACCTTTTATAAAAGCAGGTTTAGTCATAGTAATTTTCCACGAAAATTTAAAAGGTCCCGGCCCAGGAACCGGAACAGAAGTATCTCCTACCACAAACGGCATACTGTTGCTTACACCGTTTACATTACTTACAGAAACTTGATACACACCAGGCTGAGTCAATGTAGCGGGAGCAAGACACGCTGGCTTTGTGTACCAACATGAAAGATAATTACTGGAAGGAACAGTGAAAATAATAGTTTTTCCATCAGAAGAATCGAGACCATAACGTGGATTACCCTCACTCCCAAGATTTCCAAATTTAACTTTATTATTCTTCGCGGTGAAATTCCCCCCTACAATTGTTACTTGGGACCCAACCTTTCCAGAAGTTGGCTGAATGGATTTAATGACAGGGACCAAGTTTGGGTTGGGCGTAGGCGTTGGAGCCGGAGTAGGAGTAGGGGTTGGATTGGGTATTGGAGAAGGTGCAGGTAGCGGGGCTGATTTGCATTGAGCATTCGCACACCCATAGAGACAGGCCTGCACTAGTTCAGGGGTCTTTACACAACCTGTACCACTCACGCAACCTACTCCGCGATCTCGATAAATTGCATTCCCAGAACAATAAGGTGACCCTACCGATAAATCACATTTTTGCTTTGTGGGATTACCAACCTGTTTTTGTTCACACGTACTGCCAGCACTATAAAGCCTACAAGCACCCTCATATTTTAATATTTGTGCTTCGCTCTTACCAAGACATATGGTCTTTTGAGAAAACTGGGGACAACACAAAGGAGGATTGCCCAACCGGCATAAAGTTTCTCCAGATTTACATTCTGCTGCTACCGCCACCGCCGTCTCAGACCATGACAACAACGTCACGCCACCCAAGATAAGGAAAAGAAAAATGAATGCACTAAATATTCGATTCATAGTAACAATATAACAATCTCATAACTTAGTATATCATGTCATGTATCATGTGGTACAGGTGTGAATACACCGTCCTATTCTTAGCTTACTATATTCAAAAACTCAGCTTCTGGAAGTATGAGTATCCCAAGTCTTTTTGCCTTCTCTGCTTTTGAGCCCGGATTGTTTCCTACTACGACGTAGGATATTTTTTTGCTCACCAACTCGGAAATATCTCCGCCCAATGCACGAACTTTTTCCTTTGCCTCTTCACGAGACATTAATTCGAGTTCGCCGGTAAAAACAAAAGATTTACCCTTAAATCTTGAATCTTGAACCATAGATCTTGACCCTTGGATCACGACCCCAGCTTCTTCAAGTTTTTTGAGAAAATCAATATTTTTTTGATCACGAAACCAGTCATAAACGCTCTGCGCAACCTTGGGGCCGACGTCGGGAATAGATTGTAGATCATCAAGAGAGGAACCTTGAAGTATTTTGGCAATATCGCTGATTTTGTATCTCGTATTTTGTATCTCGTATTTTGTATGAATGTAATTTTCTAAAGCCCGTGATGTTTCTTCTCCAATATGCAAAATTCCAAGCGCATATAAAAAACGGGGTAAAGTAATTTCTTTTTTCGTCTGAATCGCATGAATAATATTCTCCGCAGACTTTTCACCTAATCGCTCCAAAATCTCAAGATCTTCCTTCTTAAGCAAAAAAAGGTCCGCGGCGTCAGAAATAAGGCCCTCATCCAAAAACTTATCAAGCAGTTTTGATCCCAATCCGCGCATGTCAAACGCCTTGCGTGAAACAAAATGGTACAACTTCTCCCGCGTAAGCGCATAACACTCTTTGTCGGTACAGCGATAATATACCTCCTCCTTCTCAAGATCAGAATTACATACAGGACATTTTTTAGGCATAGAAAAATCTTGTTCATCTCCTGTGCGCAATTCCTTTAGCACTTTTGTAATTTGTGGGATCACATCCCCCGCGCGGCTTACCACTACCGTATCGCCGATTTTTAAACCTAAACGCTTAATCTCATCATCGTTATGTAGCGTTGCGTGCGTAATCGTAATACCCCCCACCTCAACTGGCTCCATGACCGCAACGGGGGTGAGTACTCCCGTTCGTCCTACCTGGATTTTAATCTCTCGTACCTTTGTCGTAGCTTCTTTTGGAGAAAATTTATAAGCAATCGCTGCGCGTGGCGCCTTCCCCACCACCCCCGCACGATCGAATACATTATTATCATTCACAATAACAACAAGGCCATCTATCTCGTAAGGAAGTTTCTCGCGCTTCACTCCCCACTTTTTGTGGAATGAAAATACTTCATCTAAATCTCGGGCGTGCTCATTGTGTGGGTTCGTAGTAAACCCAAACGCTCTTAAAATACGATGCTCTTCTTCATGAGTACGTTGTCCAAGGTCGGTTACAAGTTCATACGCAAACGAATCAAGATGTCGTGATGCAGTTATTGCTGGATCGAGTTGACGCAAACTCCCTACCGCAAGATTCCGTGGATTTGCGTATGTTTTTTCTCCTCTACGCTTAAGTTCTTTGTTCAACCGCTCAAATTGTTCTGTCCCAAGAAACACCTCACCTCGCACCTCAATGGTTCCTGGAAAATTACGTTTACATATCTCTTCAACGTGATCAAGTTCTTCTGATTTTAAGTTTTTTAATACCTCTTCTTTATCTAAAAGTCGTAAAGGAATTGCCTCAATTGTTTTAAGATTCTGCGTTACGTCTTCACCCACAAATCCATCACCACGAGTAGCTCCCTGAACAAATATTCCGTTTTCATACCTTAGGGAGATAGCGAGACCATCGAGTTTCAATTCGCAATAAAACAATCTAAGGAAGTCCGACTTCCTTAGATTGTCACTAAGTACATTTTCTACGCGCGTAAGCCAGTTACGCATATCTTCGGGAGAAAAAGCATCATTGAACGAAAGCATACGCGATACATGCTGAACTTTTTTAAACCCCTTAAGCGGCTTTCCTGCCACGCGTTGTGTAGGAGAATCGGGTGTTATCAAATCAGGGTATCGTGACTCAAGATCGAATAGTTCTTTTTTGAGCGCGTCGAGTGCGTCGGGCGAAAGACCAGGTTCATTTGCCACATGATATAAATAACGCTCATGGTCGATGAGCATCCGTAATTTTTTAATACGTTGTCCTGCTTGTTCTTTGGTCATAGATTCTAGATGCCAAATTCCAGCTTCTAAAAAGAAGCTTCGAGCGCACGCGATGTGTCTCTAAAAATTCCTTTAGAGCGAATAAGCGTGGTAGACGCTGTTGAGCTTACTGTTGTTTCAAATGTTGCTCCATTGGTCATATATGTAGAATTTCCAGGTGGGCATACAAATGCGGAATCTTTTATTTGCTGATAAAGCCCACACTGCAAACCACTATCACCAGCAAAAACGGCAATCATAGCACTCGTGATCGTCGATGCCGCCCTCACCTGGTATACAATAATAGACCCCGCTAAAAACGACGTAAGCGAAAACGCAAGACTTAAAAGAAGCACGGTGAGCATCATCACTTGCCCTTTTTCACTTGTACTTTTCTGTTGAATATTATTTTTCATTATTGAATTATATCGCTTCTTAGAAGCGGGGTTACTGTCGTTTGAAATTGAGTAGAAACATCCGTTAAGCCCTCTGCCGGAGACGCGTTCGCAAGAATAACGACACTTAACTGCTTTTCCTCGTTTGCAAGATTCTTATTATTTATCCAAAACTGAAAATCATTTAATTTTACATCGGAAGAAACAAGGGCAAAAGAATTCTGACCAGCTATCTGTCTTGTTAAGGTATGTCTTACAGAATCAAACTGATACGTCACATCCTCATTATGATAATTAGTAAATCGAATAAAACTTTTATCTGGCGATTGAGGCTGAAATTTTTTCCCTGTTCGTATTTCTTTTGCAATATACTCCATAGAATAAGAAAGGCTGTTGTGCATACGCACGAGACCATTTATATTTCGCTGCATCCTAATCGTTGTAAATAAGGTAGGGACCATAATAGAAATCACTGTTAAAAACAACGTAATAGATACGATTAATTCGACGAGAGTTGTACCTTTTTCGTGTGTCTTCATAGACTATTGCCAGTCGAAGAGGTGATCCTCTACATTAATACAATCCCCCTGCGAAGCCCTGCACACACCCAAAGAAGGTACAGACCCATCCCACGTAACAATAGAATTAACGATTACCTCATGATTCCCTGTATTGATGTACACAGCCCTTCGAAACGGCGTTACCTTACCTCCCGCAGATTGTGTAGTGTAACTTCCGGATCCATTACTAGGAAGATATAGCTGAGTTAAACATGATACACCCGGATCACTATTGCATGGATTATTGATATCAATAACGGGGCCCTCGGCAACACCAGAAAATACGGAATAATATCCACCGGAAATATTTGCATTGAATGCATTGCCCCTTATTGCATTCGTAGTAATATGATTTCTCACAATCTCAACCCCTTCTTGTGCTAATTCAGAGGCAATAAGTCGTTTTGAAATTTGAGGAACGATGTGAAGCGCCTGAGTATTTAAAGCAAGCACGCTTCCAAAACCAACCATAAAAATAGAGATAGCGACGATCGATTCTATGAGCATACTACCCCTCTCTTTTTTATATTCCCTATGCATAATCAAGAACATGTTGTACCTCGTTTAATTGTTGCTTGGCCTATTGGATTTATACAAACACTACTTGTTGGTTGGGTTCCTCTTCCGCGTATTATAATTTCAACAGAGTTTGTGCTCGTTACCCCATTAACATATCGAATAGGGTCTGGTGGAACAAAGAGGACATCACTTGGATCACTATCAATTTTTGAATGTTTCAATGTTGATTCATATAAAATATCATCCGTTCCCAGCACATACTTCTTGTCCGAATTCGAACATCTTTGATCTAGTCCGCTCGGTTTTACATCACCAAAAACAACATACGTCTCACTTCCTGGGGTAAAATGTATCCCAAACCCACAGTATCGCTCATTAGGGTTACTCTTACGGCCAGGAGACGAGAGAGCATATGAAGCAACCTGATTAACGTCAGACAAAACCTTTTGAACTGACATCTGTAAATTTAACATCTCTTCACCTGATCGTGAATACCCAATAGCCGATGCACCAAGCATCATTGTAATACCCATTACGATGAGTAATTCCAAAAGAGTGAACCCTTTCATACTCTTATTAAACCAAAATACCAGTTTAAAATCCATTCGCCATAAAAAAACGAAACGAGAATACCAAGCACCAAAAATGGGCCAAAAGGAATCATGTCTTTAATTCCCCTCTTTCCCATTAAAAGCAAGACGATCCCTACAATTGCGCCAAAAATAAATGAAAGAAAAAAGGCGAGACCAGAAAGCGGAAATCCTAAGATAAGTCCACCAAAAACTCCAAGCTTTACATCTCCAAAGCCCATCACGCGTCCTCGTGAAATTAAATATATCAGATAGAGCAGACCACCAAATAAAGTGATTCCGAAAAAAGAATTTGCCATTGCTTGCCGAGAAAAAACATACACAAACGCAAGAATAATTCCTGGCATCATTAGCTTATCAGGAAGGAGGTACGTTCTAAGATCAATCAACGCAAGCGCAACAAGCAACGCTACAAAAAGAGACCAAAAGCACACTACTATTAAGAACGGGGTAGATAAAAATGTATACAGAACCATTGCGCGATACCATACCAAAAGAAAAAGACCGCCCATCATGAGTTCTACAAGTGGATAATGAAACCCGAGCTTCGTAGAACAACATCTTGAACGGCCTTTTTGTATAAGAAAACTTAAAATAGGTACAAGCTCACCTACCTCAAGTGTCCTCTTGCAGTGATCGCAGTGAGAACGCCCGGAGGTAAGTTTCTTAAATCCTTTGTCTTCTTCTGGATCAAACCTGTCGACAATAACATTTATAAAACTGCCGACACATAACCCTAGAAAAAAAACAAAGAGGTTCAACATAACTATCAAAAATTTTCAACGCTATTATGGATTTACTACACAATAAAAGGTCCCATCGCACGATAATCCGCTCACAGTACCCTTTACAGAATCCTTCAATACATCGTTATTGGGATTTTCAAGTTTTGCTCTCATGACATATGTTCGCCCATCAGACATGTAATCATAGGAATCGCCCGCTGTTGTGCTTGGATCATTTGGTAATTTTTTCAAAAGGTCGGCCCCCGGAGGAGTTCCAAGACATGATCCTAAAGCATCCCAACCAACCTTCCCAGCAGTACCACCGGCAGCCGATCCTGTTAAACAGCTTGAAGAATTTGGATATGCCCCCTTCTGTGAATAAAAGAGTTCCAATACATTCTGTACATTTCTCAAATCGGCAGTTCTGCGCGCGTCGCGCCCCATTTTTCTTGCTGGGGTAAGACCAATAAGTACGGTTGATGCAAGCATACCAATGATAGCAACCACCACAAGAAGTTCAATAAGAGTAAAACCTCGTTGCCTTTTTGTTTTTATATTCATATATTTCTTCGTAAAAAATAAATTTCTAAATTCATCATCGACCTTTCACATCATTTCATTTAGCCACTAGGGTTTAGGGTATAGCCATTAGGATACTAAACCCCATACCCTAGTCGCTATACCCTATTTTTTTCTTAATCAAACATCACCTAAAGATTGTAACTTAGAACAGCTTAACCAGGCTATAGATAGGGAGTAATATCGCTGTCATCAAAATACCAATAAACACACCGAGTACAAGAATAAGAATTGGCTGAATAAGTTCTGAAAGACTGTTTACAATTCCGCTCACCTCTTTATTATAGAATTTCGCGACACGAGAAAGCAAATCATCGATACGTCCCGTGCGTTCCCCAATCGCTATCATCTGGCCCACAAGAGGCGGAAAAATGTCTGTTCGCGCGGCAAAAAGCTCTGAGATAAGTTCCCCGCGCTTTACACCATCAGCAATGTCACGCAATGCGATACGATATACATAGTTACTCACCACAAACGAACTAATCTCAAATGCCTGAATGACAGGAATACCCCCCTTCACTAACACGCTTGTCGAATCTGCAAAACGAGCAATAAAGAACTTGCGATACATAGGCCCGATTACAGGAATTTTAAGTTTGATCGTATCAAGAATTGCAGAGCCCTCCTCCGTCTTTATGTAACGCGCGAAAAACACAACAAGTGCAGCGCCTGAGGCAAGCACAAGCCAACCCCACTTAAGAAGAAAGTCTCCTGAATACAATATCATTGTGGTAAGCAAAGGAAGTTTTGCATTACTCTCCTCAAACACTGTTTTAAGAGAAGGGAGCACCATCGTAACGATAAGAATAACAGCAGCAACAAATACAAGTAAAATAAATGCCGGGTAAATAAACGCATTTTTAACCTTAGAACTAATGTCGTCCTCATTTTCGAGATAATCCGCCAAATACACCATCGTCTCCTCGAGTCTGCCCCCCACCTCACCGGAGCGCACCATGTTAAGATAAAACTCGGAAAAAATATCTGTATGTTTGCCAAGCGCCTGTGAAAAAGAAAGTCCAGCTTGAACGTCAGAGAAAATCTCCTCAAGCGCCTCCTTGAGTGTAATACTCGTCGTCTGCTGTGAAAGCGTTTTAAAAATAGTAGGGAGATCAACCTTCGCCTCCATCATCGCGGAAAATTGACGACTCATTACAGCAAGATCCTTAAGGCTCACGTGGCTAAATATACCCCCTGAAAATAATTTTTGTTTTTGAACTTCTAACGACACCACAATAAGGTTGTAGCGTTGAAGCGCATCGATTGCCATCTGTTCGGTTGCAGCGTCAATAACACCCACCTGCATCTCACCCTCTTGTGTTTTTGCCTTATAAATATATTTCATTGTTTAGGGTTTAGGGTTTAGGGTTTAGGGTTTTTCTTATACCCTAACGGCTATAC
>CAYIOQ010000021.1:0-11710 GCA_964365055.1 uncultured Candidatus Saccharibacteria bacterium
AGGGTTTAGGGTTTAGGGTTTAGGGTTTAGGGTTTTTCTTATACCCTAGTGGCTACACCCTATACCCTCGCCCTTATTTTTATTATTATTGTTCTAAAAAGGTTAATACCTTCTCTGTCGCCAGCATATTTTTAACATAGAGGCGCATTGATAACAAATCCTCCTCAGAAAGTTTTTCTTCTGGATTTTCTTGCCCTGAGCCCGTCGAAGGGTTTTTCTTAAGTTCCTCTATTTTTTCTTCTACCTCCGCGTCGTCAATTACTATCTTTTCTTCTCCTGCAATGCGACCCAAAAGAAGCGCAATCTTAATGTTACGTTCCGCCTCAGGACGTAATTCTTTTTTAAACTCCTCCTCTGACTTATTAAACTGTGCTAAATAATTAAGAACGTTTGTTTGAGAAGGTCCTCCCGCCTTAAACTCATTAAACACACGGTCTACTTCTTTAAGGATTATTTCCTCTTCGATCTCTGCCGTTGTCTCCTTAACAAGTGCATCTAAAAGAAGTAGTCGTAAACGATGAGTCTCGCGATCGTTTTGTTCAAGCTCCAATCCTTTTCGGATATTGTCTTCTATATCTTTGACGTCTTTAAATCCACCCAATGAACGAGCAAACTCGTCGTTAAGCTCCGGAAGAACTTCTTTTTGTATATTGTTCATCGTGACCGAAAAATGAAGCGTCTTGCCACGCAAATCAGTAAGCCAATAATCTCCTGGCACTGGCACATCAAACTCGCGCTTTTCCCCTATCTGCATACCCATTAGGTGCTCTTCAAATCCAGGAACAAACTTTCCCTTTCCGAGCATGAAAACATACTTTCTCCCCGCCCCCCCCTCAAGTGGAACTAAGCCCACCATTGTGTCGAAATCAATATCAACCACATCTCCTGTCTCCGTAGGACGATTAAGCGCGATGTACTGTGCGCGCGACCTACGAAGCCAAAGAATCGCCTCCTCAAACCTTGTTTCAGAAACATCAAGGTTCTTGGTATTTTCTTTGAAAAACCTTTTTGCAATGGTTTTATAATCCGGAAGATTTATTTTCATAGTTTTATTCTTCTCTCGCTTCATCTTGTGCCTCCTCTTCTACAACAGCGGCAGCAACTCCGCCCTCAACAACCTCCTCTGGCTTATCCATAGAACGCACATCGATCTTCCAATTTGTAAGTCGCGCTGCGAGGCGTACGTTCTGGCCATTTTTACCAATGGCAAGACTAATCTGGTCGGGTAATACGTATACAATTGCCTCTCGTCGAGGATTTACCTCAATTTTCTGAACCTTAGCAGGAGAAAGAGCGTTTATAACAAACTGCGAACTGTCTTCAGACCACGCGATAATATCAATCTTCTCTCCTCCTAACTCATTCATTACTGCCATAACACGTGTCCCCTTTTGTCCTACACAAGAACCAATAGGATCAATCATTTCAACATTTGAAGCGACAGCAATTTTTGTTCTACTGCCCGCCTCACGCGCGATGTCTTTGATCTCTACAACCTTGTCATTTATTTCTGGCACCTCAATTTCAAAAAGCTTAGCAACAAATTGTGGATGAGCGCGAGAAAGAATTACTGCAGGACCCTTATAGTCCTCCTGTACGGCAAGGATATAAAAACGTCTTCGCTCTCCTATGCGATATCGTTCACCATAAATGGTTTCGTTCGGATACATAAGTCCTATAGCTTTCCCAAGATCAACGTAAATAGCACGCCCTTCAACGCGTTGAATAATACCACTTACGAGAGTTCCTTCCTTTTGTTTAAACTCTTGATACACAGTGGTTTTTTCTGCCTCACGAATTTTTTGTAATACCACCTGTTTTGCTGCCTGCGCTGCAATGCGGCCAAAATCCGCTCGTGGCTCAAGAGAAAAAGTTACTTCATCTCCAGGAGCTATCCCCTCTTTTATTTTTGTCGCCTCATCGAGCATGATGTGATGCTCTTCATTAAATACATAACGCTTTACCTCCCCTTCAGCGAGAGGAACATTTTCTTTGGCTGCTTCTTCTTCTGCCTCTTCCGGAGTCTTAAGCATACTCTCATCGAGAACCGTCTTTACCTGCCAAAACAAAAACTCACCTGTTTCAGGATCTAGCTTTGCCCTAATATGCTCGCCCTTACTGCCGTATTCTTTTCGATACGCAGTAGCAACGGCCGCCTCAATAGCCTCGACAATCGAATCTTTACTGATATTACGTTCCTCCGCAATCTGCTCGATCGCCGAAGAAAAGTTTTTAAAATCTAACATAGTTTTTATTTTAATTACTCTTTTTTAATACTACATCATATCCCTTCCGAACCATTCCGCAGGCGCGAAGCTAGGTGTTGTCAACCCCGAATCAAAATGAGTTGGGTTGACAACGAAGCGTCTGCGGATGAGTGAGCCACGCGCTGGAGTGGCGAACGCGTGAGGAAGGGGTGTGGTGTGGTATTAAAAAGCCGCCCCTCGGGCGGACATAGTGCATCTCCATCTGAAATCCATTCTTACTCAGATAATAGCAAATTTTTCTTTATTTGTCAAATTTACCACTATTGCCCATCTCCTATTAGAATATGTTCCGTTTTTTTACAAGAAAAAAGATTCTTCATTTTTTCTTTCCACTTATTAAAGAAAAGGGCCTCTTCTACTGCCTTTCTTACTCCTAAACCATAGTAAAAATGGACACCATCGATGGAAGGTCTGCTAAATGATTTAAAATGTCCTATAATCGCTTCTAGATACGCTTCGTAATAATAAGAATCATTGAGGTAGGATTCGTAACCTATAGCATTCGGATAATTATGCTTTCCAGGTTGCCATCGTTTTGGCATTTCACCCCTATTGTCTCGTAGTGTAAGATGCTTAGCATACGTAACTGGTTTCACAAGAGATCCTCCTTGAGGCAGAATATGATCCCAAAACCACTTAAAAAGTTCCCCGCACAACTGTGAAGAAAGAACCGGAGATGCGTAACAATAAGCTTGTGAGTGTTCCCCATACCCGCCTATTTCACTTTGCCTTACTACGTAGGGAAGTGCTACCGGAGAATAACGATCCTTTACCGCTTCCACCGAAGGTCCAAGTTGCTTATATGAAGAAAGACTTCCATAACTATCTCCGCACAAGAAAACAATACCAAGTTCCTTTCTTTCTATAATATCTGCAATAATATGCGCAAAGGAATGATAAACTTGTTTAGCGCGCATAAGACGCTGCATCCATGGGATAAAAATTGTCTTTGTTTTTTCATTCCTTTTAACCTCATTTTGAATTCCCGTAAGCAGGGAGTCTATTATACTCGGAGGAATGAGTGGAATAGGTCTATCATCAAAGAAAAAAATATAAATCTGCATCTCCTTCACACCCCTTTCTTGAATTAACAAGGTGCTGTTTTATCTTAATTATCTAGCCATATTTTAGTTAAAAAAGCAATGATTGACCCCGTTAGAAGTAGAAGAAATGTTTTTAATATTTAATACATCTAGGTGCCACATTTTTTGCTCCCAGATTCTAACATGTTTTGTCTACTTCTAACGGGGTTGACACCTCCTACAGAAATAATAGAATACGAGCAAATCGGGTAGTAGAAAGTCGACTGTTTATCGTAAACAGGTTTACCAACCTCCCACTATCTATGTTCTTTGCCTATTGTTTTATATAGGCCTAGCAACAAATTTGAATATACTGTCGACTTTTCACTACCCGACAAATCAATTAAAAGGTCGCCATAAAAAAATATGGGTATGATCACATTGAAATCGTCTTTATTGGTTTTTAACGCTTCAAAAAAGCGTAATGACGACGAGGAAGAAAAATGGTTCGAAGACGGAGAAGAGGGGCTCGATCTTGAGGAAGAAGGCGGAGATGAAACAGAGAATGATGACGAAGAAAAAGAAGATTCAGAAAAAGAGGACACTTCCGAATAAATCCCGTTAGAAATAAAGGCGCTGCAAGCCTTCGCGATTTCTAACGGGATAAATATACGCCACACTAATCCTGTGAGAAACAAAATCTCTCGCGGGATTTTTTTATTGCTCTAAATTGAAAAATGATGTACAATAATAATACGTATGAAAAAGAAAAAAACAGTAATACATTCGTTTCTCCTTTGGGGTCTTTTTTTGTTATTTGTGGTTTTTTCCATAGGAGGTATCGCTCTTATATATGTCTCTCTTGATCTCCCCCAAATAGAAAATTTTAGTGACCGTCCTGTTCCACAAACAACAAAAATTTATGACAAAACAGGCGAAATACTTCTTTACGATCTTTATGGAGATCAAAAAAGAACAACCATTCCATTAAAAGAAGTGCCGCTCTCTGTACAGCACGCAACTCTTGCGTTAGAAGATAAAGATTTTTACAATCACTCAGCTTTTAGCATTAAAAGTATTGTTCGTTCTTTTATTGTAAATATCCGTGAAGGAGAAACCCTTCAGGGAGGTTCTACTATTACCCAACAACTTGTTAAAAATGCCCTTCTCGACCCACAAAAAACAATATCGAGGAAAGTAAAAGAATTGATACTTGCCTACAAACTTGAACAGCAATACTCAAAAAATCAAATTCTTGAGCTCTATTTAAATGAAATTCCTTACGGCGGAAACGCTTATGGAATCGAGGCAGCCAGCCAATCCTATTTCGATAAATCAACGAAAGATCTTACTCTCGCCGAGGCGGCAATTCTTGCGGCACTCCCTAAAGCACCTACCTTCTATTCACCTTATGGTAGTAACACAAAAAAATTAATTGAACGTGCCCATTACGGTCTTAAAACAATGAAAGACCTTAAATGGATTACCGATGAAGAATACAAAAATGCTATAGCACAAAAAATAACATTTGCGCCACAAAAGGTTGCAATTCGAGCCCCTCACTTTGTAATGATGGTGGTAAATTACCTTAATACCGAATATGGAGAAGACTTTGTACGAAATGCAGGGTTAAAAATAACAACCACGCTTGATTGGCCTACCCAACAAATTGCAGAAGAAGTTATCAAAAAAGGCGCCGAACGTAATACAGAACTTTATAAAGGAACGAATGCCGCTCTTCTTAGTGAAGATTCAAAAACAGGTCAAATCATTAGTCTTGTAGGATCTCGCGATTATTTCGATACAGACCATGATGGTAATTTTGATGTAACCACACAAGGATTACGCCAACCTGGTTCCTCATTCAAACCAATTGCCTATATTGCTGCCTTTAAAAAAGGATATTCTCCTCAAACAATTATTTTTGATCTTAAAACTGAATTTGATACCACAGGTGATCCCGTAAACAGTTACCAACCAGAAAACTTTGACCACGTCTATGGTGGCCCTGTGTCTCTTAAAAGAGCCCTTGCAAACAGTCTAAACGTACCTGCAGTAAAAGTTCTCTATCTCGCAGGTATGCAAAATGTAATAAATACAGCTAAATCATTTGGTATTACAAGCCTGGGAGATTATCGACGTTATGGTCTCTCTCTTGTTCTTGGTGGAGGTGAGGTGCGTCTTATTGAAATGGTACATGCTTACTCTGTATTTTCACAAGAAGGTAAACAACATAAACAACAATTCATCCTTAAAGTAGAAACAAAAGAGGGAAAAGTACTTGAGGAATATAAAGATGAAGAAAACAATATTATAGAAGCGGAATACGCGCGACAAATAAATGACATTCTTTCAGACGATGACGCGCGTTCACGTTTGTTTGAACGCCGTGGCCCTCTTTATTTTGAAGGATATGATGTTGCTGCAAAAACAGGAACCACCAACGACTATAGAGACGCGTGGGTTATTGGATATACTCCTAATCTCGTAACAGGTATTTGGGCGGGAAATAACGACAACACCCCCATGCAAAAAAATGCAGGAAGTATTCTTGCCGCAGTCCCTATTCTTCATGATTTCTATGCTCAGATACTCCCTACACGACCAAAGGAAACCTTTACAAAACCATCCCCCGTTTACAGCAATAAACCAATGTTAAACGGAGAATATGTTACTGAGATAACGTCTCCCGACGGATCTATCACAAATGAAGTACATGAAATTCTCTATTACGTAGACAAAAATGATCCACAAGGAGCATATCCATTAAACCCTAGTTTTGATTCACAATTTAAAAATTGGGAGGAACCTGTTCTTTTATGGGCTCCTCAAAACAATACTTCAATAAAGCGAAATAAATCTTCGTCTGCTTCTTCTCTTTTAAACACCCTTGCTAATCTCTCTGTTGTTTCCGGACCATTAACACTATCAATTACAAATCCAGAAAATGGAGATTATATCACCACCCCATTTGAAGGCGATGTTCATTTTAATCAAACCCCACAAAGTGTGAAAATATTTTTTAATGACATTCTTATACAAACTATTTCATCACCACGAACTTCGGAACATTTTGCTATTACAAAAGGAGAGCTTTATATACAAAACTCTCTTCGTATTGAGGCAGTAAATACATCTGGAAAAACAATTTCAAAAGAAATAATACTTTTTGGGAAAAACTAAGTTTTATAGTGTATCGTTGTCACCCCCTTTTTTTTTACTGCACTGAGAATTCCCTGTTCTCTTGCTCTCAAAAAGGCAGCAGCTGATGCGCTGTTACATTTTACTACCACCGTACTTCCAAAATGCCGTTCTATTCGCGCATCATCCCCTACAATATCAAATATAAGTTGGTTACACATTTTTGTAACCGTGTTATGTGAAAGAATACGTGAATATTTTTTTAAAGCTATATCTTTAAAAGAACGATACATTTTTAGGGTTTAGGGTTTAGGGTTTAGGGTTTAGGGAACTCTTATACCCTACACCCTAGTGGCCATACCCTCATTTATTTAAATCTTTATGGGCATCACGATATAATACGCGCTTTTATCTATAAGGGATTCAATTTTAATAGGCTTCTCTCCGCTTACAATACTTACTTTAAGATTTGCATCATCTATTGCCTTTATTCCATCTTGAATATAACGTGCATTCATTCTTAGAAACTGTTCAATACCTTTTATTTGTCCAGATACATTTATCTCTCCCGAACCAAAAGTTGTATTTGAAGATTTTATCTTAACAACTCCTTCGCTTGGCGCTATATGCATAGTAATGTCGTTAAGTTTTGAACTAAAAATACTTGAAAGCCGGACAGCATCAGTAAGACCACTTTTACTTACTAAAACCTCTGTCTCAAATTCTTTTGGAACAAAACTTTCATATGCGGGATACGTACCATCAACAAGGTTTGAAATAAGTACAAATCCATCAAGAATGAAAACACTTTGATGAGCTTCTAAAACTATTTTTACAACTCCAGTAGGAGACGTATCAAGCATTCTCCCAAGAAGTTGCAATGTTTTTGCAGGAATAATACATGAAATTGATTCCACCTCACTTTTTAAAACATCTACTTGTTTTTCTGCAAGTCGAAATCCATCGCTTCCTGCCAAAATTAATTTCTTACTACCACTCTGCATACTAAGA
This sequence comes from uncultured Candidatus Saccharibacteria bacterium, assembly GCA_964365055.1. Classification (GTDB taxonomy): domain Bacteria; phylum Patescibacteriota; class Minisyncoccia; order UBA6257; family JACRHW01; genus JACRHW01. The sequence goes on from CAYIOQ010000021.1 coordinate 7,442, forward strand.
TACATTCCATTAAGCTCAGGACGAATTGTGTTAAATGATATCGCAAGAAACACTATATCTATTCCCTTTTTAAATTGCTTCGCTTCTACCTCAACGTAGGTTGTTTCTTTAACCTTTGGGATGAGAGGAAAATCTGAAGGAGAAACTGTTACTAATTCTCCCTGAAACATATCAGTATGTATCTGTAATTGATTATCTTTTGTAACAAACTCTATCTTTTCATCTTTGATATTATTAATCACCTGAAATAATAGAGAACCTAGAACAGCAATTTCCCCTTCTTCTTCTATTTTTCCTGGAATAATTGCAACAAGTGCTGTTTCTAAATTAGTTGCGACAAGTTGAATTTTACCTCCCCGTGCCTTAATAAGAATATTTTTAAGAACAGGCATTATCTCCGTAGTGCCCAAAGATTTTTCAACAATACTTAAAGCGTTATTTAAATGTTCTCTTAATAAAATACATTTCATACCGTAACGTTATTAATTAATATATTAAATTAGTAGTTATAATAATAAGAGTAGTAAAACGTGTGGAAGAGAACTTTCTTTGAGAACTGTATTTAAAAAAGTATTCACACAACCCTGTGGAAAACAAAAGGATATGAGGATAATGTAATTGTGAATAAATTCTATTTTTAAAAATTATCACTATAAGTTACTTTTTTTCCTCTTTTTATTCACTCTTTTTCACCCTTCTTATGCCACTACTTATCCCTATCTTTTCCACAACATTTAAGAACAAAAAATTTAGAAATTATATATAGAAAATTGGAAATTTTAGTTGTTATGTATTCTTTCTATAATTTCTAAAATCATTCTATTAAGATTAGAACTTTTAGTAATTTCTCTTTCTATTTTATTATAGGCATGAATAGCCGTTGTGTGGTCTCTATTACCAAACTTTGCTCCAATAAAAGGGTAAGAAGCTTTAAGCTCTTTTCTTAAGAGATACATGGCAACCTGACGGGGAAGAACAATCTCTTTTTTTCGATCGTGTCCCATGATTTCTTTTTCATTAATCTCAAAGAAATCAGCAGTGGTTTTAATAATTTTAACAGGAGAGATCATCTTAACAGGATTATCAAGATAGGATTGTAGTATGCGCTCCATTTCTTCCTCTTCGGGTGGCACCCCACGTTGGCGTGTAAGGAAGAGGGCTTTTGTAAGCATTCCCTCGAGCTCTCTTACATTTTTTTGAACCTTTTTAGCTATTAAAGTAATGATAGGATCAGGAAGTTCGCTTTTTTTTTCTAAAAGTTTATTACGTAAAATAGCTACACGCATTTCATATTCAGGAAATTGTATATCCGCAATCATTCCTCCTTCGAAACGTGATTTTAAGCGTTCTTCGAGGGTTGGAAGGGCGCGTGGAGGACGATCGGAGGACAAAATAATTTGTTTATTGTTGTTATAAAGCGCGTTGAATGTATGAAAGAATTCTTCCTCAGTGCGTTCTCTCCCTCCAATAAATTGAATATCATCGATAATGAGCACATCAACGTTTCTATATTTTTGTTTCATCGCCTCAATTCTTTCAAGGCTTTTGTTTTGAAGAGCAGTAACCACATCATTAGTAAATTTTTCAGAGGTAACGTACAACACTCTTAGTTTGTTGTTGTATTGTTTCATTATTTCGTTTCCTGTTGCCTGAAGAAGATGTGTTTTTCCTACTCCAACTGTTCCATAAATAAAGAGCGGGTTATATTTTTTCCCAATAGCATCACGAATAGCAAAACATGCCGCCGCAGCCAGTTCATTAGTGGGGCCTACAACGAAATGATCAAAAGTATATTTTGGATTGAGATTTGTGGCAGGGTCAGTTCCCTGTTCTGCTATTTCGAGTTGAAATTCCTCATTAGGAAGAGAGGTACGCTTAAGGGGAGTTGCTGTTGCGGTGGTACTTGTTGAAAAAATGACATACTCCGCATTTTTTATTGAGTTGTCATGGCTATGCAAGAGACGAAGAATTTGTTTGTGGTATTTATTTTCTACCCATTCTTTTGCAAAATTTGATTTTAAAGATATTTTTGCAGTTCCCTGTTCTATATTTGAAAGACTACTGTGCTTTAGCCACGTAATAAAATTCGCCTTTGAGATTTGTAATTCCAATTCTCCTAAAATTCGTTGCCACAATTCGTCGAAATTCATGAGAAAAGAATTGAAAAAATTATTTGATACCCGAATTATAGCACTGCCTATACCCTAAGCAAGTCTTGACCAGAGAGAACATGTGAAGAATGTGTGAACAACTTTAACTGCGTAGAAATTATGTAGAAAATTTCTTGGTTTATTTGAATTAACACATTAAAATTTTACACCACACATTTTATTTTCTCCCTCTTTTTGTTGTCTAGAAAAATCTGCGGAATCTTGCCCTTCAGATGAAGAAGTAGTGCTATGCTATAGCATAGCATCGGAGGAAGTCCGTGGAGGTTCTTTTGGTGGAGCCAGATATTGAAAAACTAAAGGGAATATGCATAATAAGTACATATGCCCGGTAGTGAAAATTCGACAGTATTTGTCTATAGTACTGCAGGATGTTATAAAAATGCTCCGAGTGTATATTATTAATAAAAAGAAACAGATAAATCCGCCTATGGCGGAGAGTCGAATTTCTACTACCGGGTATGCCAAAACGAACGTATCAACCAAAAAAGAAGAAACGCGCGCGAAGTCACGGGTTCCTTAAGCGCTCTGCTACTCCAGGAGGAAGTAGGGTGTTGCAGAATCGTCGTAGAAAGGGGCGTAAATCTCTAAGCGTGTAAAAGCTTAATAGCTCGATGGCGGCTTTTGCCGTTTAGCTCATTCATAACGAGCTAACGAGCTAACGAGCTAACGAGCTACGATGATTACGAAGGTACATAGGCTTCTTCGAATTCATAAGTTTGAAGAGATATTTAGAGAGGGAAAAAGGGCAATGACGCCTTTTTTTGTGGTATATATCAGAGAAAATGGGTTATCTATCTCTCGATTTTCTATAGTAGTATCATTAAAGATAAGTAAAAAGGCGGTGGAACGGAATCGTATTAAAAGACGAATTCGCGCTTTTTTACATACCACTATCCCTACTATTAAAAAGGGTTCCGATGTGATAATAAGGGTAAACAGCAGTGTTGTCGCTTTACTCCCCTACCGAGACGTAGAAAGGGAGCTTATCCAGGTACTTAAGAAGGCACAATTAATATAAAAACGAGGGTATAGCCACTAGGGTGTAGGGTATAAGAGTTCCCTAAACCCTAAACCCTAAACCCTAAACCCTAATGTTATTTCTTTATAACGAATATATTTTTCGCCCACTCATTAATGTGTTGTTTTTTGTTTACGATACGATTGCTTTTTCTGATGCCGGTTTTGCCATTATCCTATTTACGATAATTGTGCGTATCCTTATTTTCCCCTTATTTTTTAAGAATATGCGTTACCAGCTTGTAATGCAGAAGCTACAGCCTGAGGTGGTGCGTATTCAAAAGGATCACAAAGATGAAAAAGAAAAGCAGGTGAAGGCAATGATAGATGTGTACGCAAAACATAAAATAAACCCATTTTCTGGATTTGTATTTATTATTGTTCAAGTAACTCTTCTTATTGCTCTTTATCAAATCAGCATGACTGCTTTTGATCCAAAAGTTGCGCTTACTTACAACTATCCTTTTGTTCATACTGTACTACCTCTGGGGCACACCTTTTTAGGGTTTATTGATGTGGGGGCGCCATCTCTTCTTATCGCGATTCTTGCAGGAATACTTCAGTTTATACACTCAAAATTTTTTATGCCACAGACCACGACAGGAGATGCAGCTCAGATGATGAAGATGATGACTTTCATGTTCCCTTTACTCACGCTTATTATTTTGATAAAACTACCAGCAGTGGTAGGGTTGTACTGGGTATCAAGCACCCTCTTCTCAATGGGAGAATATGTGGTTACAAAGAAACTCATGAAAGACTAATATGGACTTACCTGTTTGGCGCATTATTTCGTCAAACGCTGTGGTGCTCGACGCGATATTGTTTAATATCGCTTACTCCGCTCCTCGCGTTTTTCTCATACTGCACCCAAACATATAAGTCCTAACTAATCTAAGCCAAAACGAAATGATTATGGAGAATCTAAAAGGATTAATTGAAGATTTTTTGCATAACATGGGTATTAAGAACCCGGGTGTTTCGGTTGCGCAAGGGGGTACACAAACTAAGGTGCATATCTCGCTTGATGATGCGGGGTATATGATTGGAAAAGAGGGGGAAAATATTCACGATATTGAGA
>CAYIOQ010000022.1:0-11657 GCA_964365055.1 uncultured Candidatus Saccharibacteria bacterium
ATCTAAACAAATTCTTGCTCTTATTGGTCCGCCTGCAAGTGGTAAGTCTACTATTGTGCGTATCTTAAAACAGGCGCTTGAGCATTATAGTAAGCGACCCTTGTTTATGGTTAAGGGGTGTCCGAAACATGAAGAACCACTTCATCTTTTGCCAAGATATGCGCGGGACGAAATTGCTTTGCAAAAAGAAGATTGCCCTGAATACCCCGATTGCAATGGTAGGCACTTACATCTTGGCATTAAGATCGAGGGAGATCTTTGCCCGCCCTGTCGAAATCTTTTGAATGATTTCAAGGATAGTGAAACAGGAGAGGTGCGTTGGTGGGATATTCCTGTCGAGACGTTCGTATTTTCTGCCCGCGCGCGTAGAGGTATTGGTTCGTTCGAACCTTCTGACGAGAAGTCGTCTGATATTACGGTGCTTACAGGTAAAGAAAACATTAATGTCACAGCCCGTTTTGGTTACGGTCATCCAAATTCATATGAATTAAGCGGAGAGATTCCAGCCTCCGAACGTGGTCTTTGTGAGGGGCGGGAAATTTTTTCGTGTCAGCCTGATATTCTTGAGGTGTTCATTAGCCTCGCAGAAGAAAAAGAGATTAAGATTACGGGATCTACCTTTCCACACATCTCTGTTGACGTGGTGGTAGTTGGTCATGCCAACCTCGATGTTTTTACGAAGTTTAATGGAAATAAGAAGTACGAGGGACTTCATAACCGATTTTATGTTGTCGAAGTTCCCTATCCTCTTCGCGTAAAGGACGAGGTTCGTGTCTACCGGAAACTTATTGAGCGTAACAGCGATTTTGTGACGTTTAGAAAATGTCATATTGCCCCTGGTACACTTGAGCTTGCCGCGATGTTTGCGGTTGCTACGCGTCTTGTGCAATCGAGGATTGTTGATCTTATGACAAAGATTAAGATATACAATGGAGATCGCGCGCTTACCGAGCTTGAGTTGAGGGATAAGCAACCCGTTGATATACGGCAATTGCGTGAGGAGGGGCAAAGTGCCTCGGATCGTGCAAAGCGGGAAGGAATGTTTGGTGTAAGCTCTCGTGACGTGCTTGCCGCTTTGAATACCGCTCTTGCAGAGCAATCGGTTAAGGGCGGATGTCTTACTCCTCTTCGCGCGATCAAGGCGCTTCGCGAGGTATTTAAGCATCGTATGGGCATCACCCCCGAGGATGTTGAGCGTTTTAAGATCTTCCTCTCAGTTGGAGAGGGTGGAACGGTTATGCAGGAGTATAAGGATTACGTTGTTAAAAATGTGAGCAAAGCATTTCTCCGCGCATATGATGACCTTAAAAGAGAACTTTTTTGGCAATACATGCGAGAGATTGAACTTGAGAGAAACCAGAGGAGGAAATTCGTTCGTGGACAGATTTTAAATTTACAGAGAGACGAACTTACTGGTAAGCCAAAGGAGCCGGATAATAAACTTATTCGTTCCGTAGATCAGCATATGGGAATTACAGAAAATGAAGCTGCTGTCTTTCACGGAGAGATTCTTGAGTACAAGGCAAGCGATCCAAATTTTGGCCCCGATTCTTATACTCCTCTTATGCTTGGAATTGAAAAGAAGCTTCTTGCTGAGTGCAAGGATATGCTCACCGTAGTACTTGCAACAGATAAGCCAAAGGGTGGAGAAGAGAAGAAGCGTACCGATGATTTGCTCAAGGCTCTCGAAGAGAGTGGACATTGCCCCGTTTGTGCTAAGGAGTCGGTCGAAAAAGCGCGTGAATTTATCAAGCGATAAATAATGTACCTCGTCAATTGACGAGGTTTTTTTGTTACGACATGATAAACACAGTACGTTGAAAATAAAGGGGGAATAAATATGTCTATCTTTGTTCCAGAACCTACCTCAGAGCGGGGTAAGGGCGATGCAAAGCGCCATAGGGATAAACAAAAGGAAGCGCTTAAGGAGAGTCTCCCTAAGGTTATTGCAGAGGAGTCTATTATTACAGGAGGAAGTGGAAAGATTCGGGTTCCTATCCGAAGACTTACTATTCCTGATTTTCGTCCTGGAAAGAGTGATGGTGGTGGTGCGGGAGTTGGTCAGGGAGACGGAGAAGAGGGTGAGGTTCTTGGAAGACGTCCTGGAAAAGGTAAACCTGGACAAACAGGTGAAGAGGCCGGGGAAGATTACATTGATACTGAGGTGGATATTGCTGAGATTATCGAACTCATCTTTGAGGATTTGGGACTTCCTCAGCTCGAGGAAAAGCAGATAAAAGAACTTATTGTTGAATTGGGGTGGAAAATTCGTGGTACTACAAAAGGTGGCCCGTGGGCACTGCTCGATACAAAGCGTACAGCACAAGAGGGTGTGAAACGTTTTTGGTTTCTACTCGAGGCGCTAAAAGACGAAACAGGGCTTTCGGATCTTATTTGTTTCAGCGCGCTTAAAAAGGCTGAGGGAATTTTTAGTGATGCTCTATTGTTGCTTAAAAATTTTATCGGTCTTCCTGTAGAAACCGAGGTAGTGGCATTTCCTATTTTTCATACCGATGATTTTCGATTTCATAAAATTCAGTCTGATACACAATATCAATCACAGGCGGTGCTTATTGCAATGATGGATGTGTCGGGATCGATGTCAACTGAGAAAAAGTATCTTGCGCGTTCCATGCTCTTCTGGCTTGTTCAATTTCTACGAAAAATCTATGAGAAGGTGGTTATTCGGTTTATCATTCATCACACTGAGGCAAAGATTGTTGAAGAAGATGTGTTTTTTAAGACGGGTGAATCGGGTGGTACAAATTGTTATAGCGCCTACGAACTTGCGGGCTCTCTCATAGACACAGAGTATCCTCTTGCGCAGTGGAATGTGTACGCTTGGCACTTTTCTGATGGTGAAGATTTTGATACGAATCGTACTGTCGCGGAGCTTAAGAAATTGTTTGCGCGAAAGGTTAACATGTTTGGATATGGTGAGATCAGAATAGGTGGATATTGGCGTCTTTCCCCCTCCGTATCTGATAGCCAGTTGTTTACGGCATTTAGCAAAGCATTTGTTGTGGATAAAACAGAAGAAGAGGGTGTTTGCGTGTTAACGGGAAGGAGTGATCCTTTTCTTGGTGTGGTTGTTACGCAGAAAGAGCATATTTTCCCTGCGATTAAACAATTTCTGAAGAAAGACAGGTGGACCACTCATGCCTAAACCACTCGATGTTGAACGCCTTAGAAAAATTGAAAAACGTATCCACGAGATCGCGCAGGAGTGGGGATTTTTTACGACAGATATTCAGTTCGAAATTGTCGGCGCGCAAAAGATGCTTGAGGGTATGGCGTACATGTTCCCCGTAAATTTCTCTCACTGGTCGTTTGGACGAGACTACGAAACGCATCGCACCATTTACGATCATACAGGGTCTGGAATTCCCTATGAGACGGTATGGAATTTTACTCCTCCTGTGGCATTGCTTGTCGAGACGAACCCTTTTGCATTGAATACGATTATCATTGGGCACGTGTATGGGCATGTAGATTTTTTCTTGGGAAGTAAGTTTCTACAGATTGGTCGTTCGTTTTCCGATATTGCGGATGAGGCGTATTATGCGGCGGAACGTTTTCGTGAGTATGAGATTCAGCATGGCAAGGATGAGGTAGAAAGGATTATTGATGCAGGTATGGCGATTTTGTGGCAACAGCACCCCGACATTTTCATGGAAGAGGAACTTGATGAGGAAATAGCCCGTGATAGGTTGCTCACCATGGAACGTGAGAAGGCGCGTCTTGGTGACGATGTCGCCTCTCAGTTTAAACAGAGTGGTGCCGGAGATGAGGCGCTCAAGAAGAAGCTTCAGTATCTCGCGCAACGAGTACCTCCAGAGCCTGTATATGACCTTCTCGGATATATCACACGTTATTCTCCGATACTAAAACCACACCATAGGGATATTTTGACGGTAATGCGTAATCAGGGGAGGAGCCTAGCACCCCAACGAAAGACTAAACTTTTGAATGAAGGATGGGCTACTTATTGGCATGTGAGATTTATGCGGCGTCTTTTTAAAGAAGGACTTTTGACGGCAGAGGAGCATGGGATTTTTGATGATTTTCATTCTGGAGTTACGAGAGAGAATAAGGTGGGCTTTAATTGGTATCGTATTGGCCTTGCGCTCTTTGAATATATCGAAGAAAAATATGATAAGGGTCGTTTTGGAAGAGAATATGATGCTTGCGAGGATCCCATAAAGAAAGCGTATTGGGATACTCATGAGATGAAGGGGAAGGAAAAGATTTTTCAGGTGCGGTCATGCTACAGCGACCGTATGGTGATAGAGGAGTTTTTTACCGGTGAGTTTATCCATCAGATGAAGCTCTATATTTGGGAATCGGAAGTTGATACAAAGACAGGTGAAACCACTTATTATATTGCAGAGAAAGACCCAGAAGTTATCAGAAGAATACTTGTGCAGCAACATACCCTTTATGGTATTGAACCTATCGTGATTCAAAATGCAAACCATAATCGTGGCGGATATCTTTATCTAAATCATTTGAGTAATGGCGTCGAGCTTGATCCAAAACGTCGCGATGGTACCCTTGTCCATATTTTTACGTTGTGGGGGAAACCAGTCTTCTTGGAGACGAATATGGATAATAAGCGTGTCGTATGTAGCTTTGATGGAAAGAAACACGAAGTGAAACCAAAATAGAGGTCTTGAGTTTGTATGCGTCCCAATCGGGACGCTTTTTGTGTCATTGTGTATTTTTTTATTCCGTGATATAATTTTACATTCCTAAAGAGAAAGGAGGCGCAAAAGGTGATTGGGAATATCCAGCCAAAAGTCATTATTCTTTTGGACATTGAAAACATTCTTTTTTCTTCTCTTGATCGGGCAGGGCGACGTTTTCCAAGAAGGGATTTTGTTGCTCTGATTTTAGAAACGATTAGGGAGATAGCTCGTGGGTATGGGCCCATTGGCTATGAATATGCTGCTATTGCGGTGCCTTCTGAGGAACGCGAATCTCTTCCGAGTGACTCCGGATGGTATAAAACGAGGCGAGAGATTATGCAGCTTGTCTTTGTTCTCATTGATTTGGGGGTTCATGTAATTACGGTTCCTAGAGGTCCCGACGCCGCAGATTTTGCCTTGTGTCAGATAGGTGAAAGCGTGCTTGATGATCTTTATGTGAATGCAGTTATCCTTGCCACAGGGGATGGTAATGAGCCTTTTTTGAGTTTTATCGATAAGGCGCATGAAAAAAAGAAGAAGGTGTGCGTCGTGGCATACGACAGAATTCCTAAGTTTGTGAAAGAGCGTCCTGTCGAAAGGGTACTTCTCGCAAATAAGTTGTGTGCCCGCTTGCCGGAGTATTCGGAAGAAAGGGTCCCAGAGGCTATGTCTACAGCATTTGCATATTTCGATGAAACGAATACGGGAAAAAGGAAAGAGGAAGTTTTTTCTTTCGATGTTCCTCAGATGAATGAATATAAAACTCTTTTTGACCAACTTAACGCAGGAGATTTTGCAATAGATATGCCAACATTTCTTAAGTGCGTAGATGCGGTGTGGATCCTTAAGGGAGAGTGTTCGCGATCGGCAAAAGGAGGCAGATTTAGCGCTCCTTATCTTGAGAAAAGATTGATGGCGAAAATGAAGGAAATTTTACCAGGGATTACGTTGCATGAGGTGAGACGACTTCTTTTTGTGCTCATAGAACATTCCGATTTCTTTTTTCGCTCAGATGCTTATACGTATTCGAGTGGCAATCAGTTGGAGAGACAGCTTGATGCTTATCGTGAAAAAAGTAGGGATGTAGGGGAAAGTAAACAAGACGCGTAAGAGCGTCTTTTTAATTCTTATTTTCTTGTTAAGATTGTACTATGGATAAGAAAGAAGCCCTTGATGCGCTTAAGAAAAAAATGGAACGGGATACTTCCCTCCCTCTTATGCCAGCAAATTTAGTATTTGGGGAGGGGAGTGCCAACGCGAAAGTGTTGTGTATTGGCGAGGCGCCTGGAGCAAAGGAAGACAAAGAGGGTCGCCCTTTTGTGGGAAGGTCTGGTCAACTTCTTAATCGTTTATTTGATGGGGTTGGTTGGAGACGAGAAGATGTTTATATAACTAACATTGTAAAACGAAGACCGCCGGATAATCGCGATCCGTCACCAGAGGAGATCGAAGCGTATAAACCATATTTATCAGAACAGGTAGAGATTATCGATCCAAGGGTTATTATGACTCTTGGTAGGTTTTCTATGCGTTATTTTATTCCTGAGGGAAAAATCACAAGAGACCAGGGGAGGGTATTCCAAGTGGATGGGCGTTTGGTGGTACCTATGTTTCATCCCGCAGCTGCATTGCGTTCGACTAGGACCCTTAAGGCGCTTATGGCGAGCTTCAAAGAACTTGCTTCTATGATATATACCCGAAAATGATTTGCGGTTATACTAAAGATGATGCAGACAAACCTCTTTTTGTACCTATTTTCTATTGGTATTGGGGCAATTGAGCGATTTTTGTCTCATTGGTATATTTTCGTATTTTATTCTTATTGGAACCATGTCGCTCGTTTTATGGTGGTTCTCGATAGGTATTTTGCTTTTAGGGTAACGCTTCTCAATTTTTTTAATCCACTTTACCAAGATTATACTTTTTTGGGGTATGCGCTTGGTATTTTTTTTAGATTGATCCGTCTTATCGTTGGAGGTGTTGTTTATTTAATTGTGTTAAGCATGGTGTTGATGCTTTATCTTGTCTGGGTGAGCATACCCTTAGTTCTCATTATTAAGGTTTTGTGGCGTGGTTAATTATGAGGATGTATTTTGAGGAATCAAGATTTTTTGCTTCACCATTTACGCGATGGTTTATGCGCATTATTCCTTTTTTGAGCTACCTTGTTCTTTGTGGCATTGCTCTTTTATTTCTTTTTGAGTCTAGCGACTCCAATCTCAAATTTGTAGGGATTATTATTTCATTGTTTTTGGTTGATGCGTTTATATATCGGAATGAAGCGACGCGGAGAATTGATGAATCCGAATTGAATCAAAAGGAGAGCATTAACGTTGCTTTGTATACATCTCCAAGAGTGTTGCAAATCTTAGAGAAGAATATGGGCCACGCTTTGTTTTTGAAAAAAGATTTTTATCTTTTACTCTGTCTCGATATAATGCGAGAGCGCTATATAACCGAAGTTTTGAAGAGGCTTGAACTCGATGAGGATAAGATAGACACACATATTCAGACACTTCTTAAAGATGATACTGTGGACACGCAGGAGGGTATTTGGGATAAGATAAATCAGCTCGCGTGCGTTGCGTTTAGTGAGGCACGACGGCACCACAAGCCATATGTTGATGAATCAGATCTTTTTGTTGCGTTATTGTCGCAGGGACCTTCGCAGTTAACTAATTTTTTTGTCGCGCTTGGTGTATATCCTTCGGATGTGAGCCTTGCGCTTCTTGTAAGAAGAAGGAAGAAAAGATTTTTTTGGGCCGTGACAAGAATTCGCACTATTCTTCTTGGAACAGCGCGAAGACATATCGCGCCAAAACGAAAGGTAATGAACCGTGCTTGGACTGCGCGTCCTACACCTTTTTTGGACTCACTTTCAACTGATATTACACACCTTGCAGGTAAGGATCTCGTTGGGTTTCTTATCGGTCATGGAGAGGAATATGAGCGTATGGTGCAGATTCTTAAACGTCCATCAAGCAACAACGTATTATTGGTTGGTGAACCTGGGGTTGGAAAAGAAGCGCTCGTACAATATCTTGCCCATCAAATTACAAAAGATAATATTACCAAGGAGTTGTTTGACAAGAGAGTCGTTGAAATTTCGGTACATAGTTTGCTTGCGGGAACTGAGGCAAATGGTGGGGTTCAGAAAAGAGTTGTGACAATTTTGAATGAGATACGAGGTGCTGGTAATATTGTTCTTTCTATTCCCGATGTCCATCATATCGTTAAGACCTCTCGCGACAATGTGACGGCAATAGATGTATTATTGTCTTCATTTCGAGAGGAGGGGATTCAGGTTGTTGCAACTACCTATCTTGATGATTATAAACGACACCTCGAACATCACTCAGCATTTCGAGATGTATTTGAGGTAGTGCGCGTTGAGGAGGTAAGTGAAAATGAAGCTGTGGAAATTCTTGTGCATACAAGCGCTATACTCGAGGCTCAGTTTAGGACAATGATAAGCTATAAGGCGATACGTCAGGCGGCGCGTCTTGCGCGTCGTTATTTAAGAAATACGCTTCTTCCCTCGTCTGCGGAGGAGTTGCTTCGGGAGGCGGTTGTCCTGGCGCGCGATAGAGGAGCACGAGGTGTTTTTGAGGGGGATATTGTGGAGCTTGTGGAATCCAAGGTACATATTCCTCTTCAAAAGGCACGCGGTGGTGAGGTGGAACAATTACTTGGTTTAGAGCAAGAATTGAAACGGTCCATTGTGGGTCAGGAAGAGGCGATTACTGTTATTGCAAAGAGCATGCGTTCATATCGAAGTGGCCTTGCGAGAAAAGACGGACCTATCGCCACATTTCTTTTTGTGGGACCAACGGGGGTAGGTAAAACAGAGGTGGTTAAGGCGTTTGCGCGTGGTATGTTTGGTGGAGAACAAGCAATTGTTCGTTTCGATATGGCAGAGTTTCAGGAGAAAAATGCCCTGTCGCGCCTTATTGGTTCCCTAGAACACGACACAAGGGGATTGCTTACAAGTATGGTTCGAGATAAACCCTTTAGTCTTATCCTTCTCGATGAGTTTGAAAAAGCTAATCAAGATGTGCTTAATCTTTTTCTTTCTATTTTTGACGAAGGAAGGTGTACTGATGCGTGGGGGAGGAGTACTGATTTTTCAAACGCGATTATTGTCGCCACTTCGAATGCGCACTCAAAATTTATTTATGATGCTATCGAAGGAGGAATGCCTGTCGAGGGAATGAACGAGAAGTTAAAACATAAACTTCTTGATTATTTTAAGCCAGAGCTTTTAAATAGATTTAGCGGAGTTATTATATTTAAACCGCTCACGAAGGAGCATTTATATGCTATTGCCGAGCTTCATGTTAAAAAATTGATATCTGAAGTGCGTTCAAGCCACGGTATTGAGTTGCAGTGCACGTCATACGCTTTTTCTCTCATCGTTGATTTAGGCTTTGATCCTCTTTTTGGCGCTCGACCACTACGTAATGTTTTAGAAGGAACTATCAAACCACTTATAGCAGAACACATCTTGCGTATGGGTGAAAACCAGAAACGATATGTTACTATTGATGTGCGCGATAAACATTTTTTTCTTAGTAATAAGTAATGATTAATTATGATTAAAATAAACAAGTTGGTTCAGCTTTTTATTTTAAGCGATCTTTTCCTTCTTACCGGTTGGGGCTTTGTGGAACCTATTTTTGCAGTTTTTATTTTGGCACAAATTAAGGGCGCTACACTTCTCACTGTGGGGTGGGCAGTTGCTATCTATCTTATCGCGAAATCAATTATTCAAATTCCTGTTGCGATTTTCCTAGATAGGCTCGATGGAGAATCAGACGATTTTTATGCGCTTGTTTTTGGTTTGTTATTGCTTGGAGTGAGCGCTTTTTTTCTTATAAGTGTGTCTCAAATATGGGAGTTCTATGCGATACAAGTGCTGCGCGCATTTGGAATGGCATGTTATGCCGCCACGTGGCCAGTTATTTTTGGCAAACATCTTGATTCTAGAAGGCAGTCGTTTGAGTGGTCGCTTGATGGCGCGATGATAGGCATAGGGGCTGGTATTGCAGGCTTATTAGGAAGTGTCATTGCGACTTCATTTGGGTACCACGTTCTTTTTGGTATCGTTGGAGTTATGTCGATGATAAGCGCGGTGGTCATGTTGTTTGTACCAAAGATTATACTACCAAGGAAGTCATTAGAGGAAACTACATTATTCAAACATCGTGTATGAAGCATGAAATTTCTGCTGGCGCGATTATTTATTATGAGGATGATGAGAAGAGAACCTACCTTCTTTTAAAAAGCAAGAAAGGGCATTGGGATTTTACGAAGGGACACGTGGAGGGAGAGGAGACCCTTGTTGAGGCTGCTAGGAGAGAGATAATGGAGGAGGCTGGATTTGCAAAAAAGGATCTTGAATTTGTCGTTGGGTTTCATAGAGAAATTACATATTCATTTTCGTCTCGTGCGGTGGAAGGAGAGGATGTCTCGAAGGCGGTGACTTATTTTCTTGCAAACGTGAGGCGTGAAGAGGTAGCTCTTTCTGAGGAGCATCTTGAATATGGCTGGTTTTCGTATAGGGATGCGCTGGGGGTATTAAAATTTAAAAATGCACGAAGCCTCCTCATTGCCGCGGAACAGTTTTTAAATAAAAACACCCCAGCATAATGCCGGGGTGTTTTTGATAAGTTATCGTACGGAGGCAATTATTTTAGTAAGGGTTCCCGGTTGTTTTTTTGCAAGAGTGGAGAGTATCTTTCTGTCGATTTCGATATTTTTTGTTTTAAGTGCGTGGATGAATGCGCTGTAGCTCATACCTTCTTTACGTACGGCGGCATTGATTTGGGTTTGCCAAAGCGCTCTATAATCCCTCTTCTTTTGTTTTCTTCCTTGAAAGGCATGCGTCCATGCATGGAGAAGCGCTTCTTTTGCGGCGCGTTCTTTGCTTTTTCTTCCCCACTTAAACCCTTTGGTATAGCTGAGAAGTTTTTCCCTTTTTTTGTGGGCTATGGTACCTCGTTTAACTCTAGTCATGGTTTATTTTTTATACCCAAGTACCTTATATTAGTTTGTAAATTAAAGCAAGGAGCGTACTGCTCTAGCAACAGTACCGGAAACCTCAACAGTATTTTTCTTACTCAAGAGCACACTGCGCGCTTTTTTGGCACGGAAGTGGCTTTGTCCTGACTTACGGTGAAGAAGCTTGCCTCCCTTTGTTACCTTAATCCTTTTGTTTGCGAGTTTGAGATTTGGTTTCATATTATTTATTGTATTTGTGCGATGAAGCTTTTAGGAGCTGATTTAATATCTGATGTGAGTTTATATGTGTGTTTAATGAGGGGGAGAAACTCTTGAAGTTTTTGGCGTGCAAGGTCTTTGAAACGCATTTGCCGTCCGCGAAGGCGAAGCTCTACTTGAACCTTGTGCCCCTTTTCTAAAAATTTATCTATCTGTGCAGCTTTTGTTTCGAGATCGTGCTGTGCGCCAGTAAAGGTGATACGTACTATTTTAAGATCTCCTACCTCGAGCGATGCCTTCTGTTTCTTTAACTGTTTTTCTTTTTCATAACGATATTTGTCGAAGCTGATAATCTTTGCAACAGGAGGTTTGGCAAGCGGAGCAATTTCAACAAGATCAAGCCCTTTCTCTCGTGCCGTTTTAAGGGCATCTTCGCGCGAGAGCACACCCAGATTGTCTCCTTTGTCAGTAATGACTTGGAGCTTTTCCGAAGTGATGGATTCGTTTATCTTTACTTGTATTTTTTGATATCGATTAAACTTCAATTTTTTATTTTTATTAATTATTGTTTTGTTTCTAATCCGTCTTTATATCTTTTTATAAGTATTTCTTTTTTCTCTCTGCGCCATTTTTTAATTTGTATTTCTCTTTTCCTTGCCCCCGCAAGGGTTTTGTATTTTTCGAGAACGACAATATGAAAATCTGGTTTATATTTTGTTAAAAGAAACAAATAAACTGGGTCATTTTATA
>CAYIOQ010000023.1:0-11419 GCA_964365055.1 uncultured Candidatus Saccharibacteria bacterium
TCGAACCTACGACCTTCTCCTTAAGAGGGAGCAGCTCTACCAACTGAGCTATGGGTGCAAAAACTCATCCTATTATACAAAATAATTGAAAAAAGAAAAGAGAGACGGTATACTAACGTATATTATGGCTGACACTATTCTCTCGGTTAAACACCTCACACTCGCCACAGACAACGAAACACTCCTAGAAGATGTTTCGTTTGATGTACAAAAGGGGGAGACAACGATTTTTTTGGGGCCCAATGGGGCGGGAAAGACAACATTATTCAGGGCGCTTCTTGGAATACATCCGTACAAAGGGGTTGTGCGGTGGAAAACAGGAATTCGTATTGGCTACGTCCCTCAACGTTTTGAATTTGATAAATATGTGCCGGTAAATGGCGCAGAACTTCTTGGGCTTAAAAACAACAACATCCTCATTTCAAAAAAACGTGACTATTCAGAGCTCTGTAAACTAGTTCGTCTCGATCCAAAAAAACTAAAAACACCCATTGGACTTCTCTCGGCAGGGGAGCGACAACGCATCCTTATCCTCTGGGCAATTCAAGATCATCCAGAGGTTCTTTTGTTTGACGAACCCACAAGTGGTGTTGATATGGGCGCTGAAGAATCAATCTACGAACTTCTTCACGGGTTTGTACACAAACAAAATATCACCCTTCTCATGATCAGCCACGATCTTAATGTTGTATACCGTTATGCCGACAACGTAATTTGCATCAATAAAGAACTTGTCTGCCACGGAGAACCACAAAAGGTTCTTAGCGTAGAATCCCTGGAAAAGCTCTACGGAGAACGAGAAATCTTCTACCATCCGCACAAACAATAATGATTTTATTAATCCTCACAAGCGTCTCAATCGCACTCACCGCAAGCATTCTCGGTGTCTTTGCTGTTCTAAAACGAATGAGTCTTGCGGGCGATGCTTTCTCTCATATAGCTCTTCCTGGGCTTGGTCTTGCTCTTCTTCTCAATATAAATCCGTTTATTGGGGCCTTCTTATTCCTTGCTGTTGGTGCGCTCATTATTTGGCGTGTGGAACTTGCGAGCAATCTCGCTCTTGAGAGTATTATAGGGGTAGTCTTTTCATTAAGCCTTGCTGTTGGTGCGCTCATTACTCCCGAGCAGGAACTTCTCGAGGCAATGTTTGGAAACATCCTTGCGCTCCAACAACATGAATACCTCACTCTTCTTTTTCTCTCACTCGCTATTACATCACTCCTTCTTCTTTTTTCGAGACAATTTATACTACTAAGCCTCTCTCCAGAACTTGCCCAATCTATCAAGATTAAAAAAGAAATATATGAACTTGCATATCTTCTTCTTTTTGCACTTACTATTGCCCTAGGGATTCGTTTTATTGGAGCGCTTCTTATGGGCGCTCTTATTATCATCCCCGCCGCTGCAGCAAAAAATATAAGCCGCGACGTACGTAGCTTTTTTCTCACAAGCTCCCTTATTGGAGTACTCTCCGCACTTCTCAGTATGTATATCGTGCTCGTCTACAAACAATCGCCAGGACCCATATTCATTATTATAAGCTCGTTATTTTTCTTCTTCTCTTTGTTCTGGCAGGGGATACGACAAAAAGAGTAAAACTCTTCAAACTATTTTCGTTTCCTACCATGGAACGCTTTATGAATTTCCTTAAGTTCCTTATTGGTAATGTGCGTATAAACCTGTGTCGTTGAAATGTTGGCGTGACCCAAAAGCATTTGAACGGAGCGCAAATCGGCGCCATTCATAAGCAGGTCGGTAGCAAACAAGTGGCGCAACTTATGGGGAGTGGTCTGTTTTGCAATACCTGCTTTTACGGCATAATGATGGACGATACGCTGAACACTTCTTGTGGTAAGGCGTTGAAGTGCTCGCGGAGGATCAGAATGAGTAAATGAAATAAAAAGTGAATCCTCGATATCATCACGCCTACTCTTATATTCTTTAAGAGCGTCACGTGCTGTCTGTGAGAGAAACACTACGCGCACCTTACCCCCCTTTCCTCGTACCGAGAACTCATCTCGCGTAAGATCAATGGAGTCGCGATTTAACGCACACAACTCAGAAACACGAAGTCCTGTTGAAAAGAGAAGCTCTAGAATCGCCTTATCACGCAGTGATTTTATGTCATGCTCATGAATAGCGGTCATGCGTTCCAAATCCCTCGCATCAATAATATCGATATCCCGATCAGGCATCTTTCCAAGCTCTATCTTATCGGCCGCAAGAGTTACAACGTCTCTTTTTGCGCAATATTTTAAAAAATTACGAAGAGCAATCACATAATAATTCTGCGTATTTCTTCTGAGCGTTTTTCCATGCTCGTCGACAACACGATTTAACCACAATCGAAACTGACGCACATTCTCCTGAGCAATACCCTCGGGGGTGGTAACCTTCGAGAACGCCAAAAAACGCCTCAAATAGCGATCATAGTTATCCCGCGTCTTGATTGATCGATTCTTCTCAATCTCCAAATAATCAAGATAATCCTTAATTAACTGCTCAATTCGTGTCATATATGCTGTCATTATACCAGTTTATAAGGCGTGGGGGCGCTTGCTATTTTTCTCATCTTATGCTACCATCATGACATGCCCGGTAGTGAAACTGCGATAGGTTGAAAAACTATCCATATCCGGGACTAATACTGAAAAAAATAATAATCTATAAAAGCTGCGGATTCGTCACCAAAAAATCGCAGTTCTACTACCGGGCATGTTAACCAAACGACAAAAAGAAAACGTATTCAAAGACCATGGCGCGCATGCGACCGATACAGGTTCTGCGGCGGTGCAAGTGGTTTTGTTTTCGAAAGAAATCGAAAGTCTTACAAAACATCTTAAGACAAATCCAAAAGACAATAGCTCACGCAGAGGTCTTTTACGCATGGTTTCAAAGAGAAAACGGCTCCTTACCTACCTTGGAGAGACAGACAAAAAAAGTTACAATAAAGTAGCTAAAAAATTAGGTTTAAAATAAAAACTTTTATCTTTGATAAAAGTTTTTTAACAAACTTCGGGAGAAGATAAGCAATAGATGAGAGGACAGAGCATAGGCAATACCTATGGTGCGGCTTCACATTTATTTCTTATCGAAAACATCCGAAGCAAATTTATGGGTGTTATTAAACATAGTGATCAGCGCGTAGGAGTGCTTATTGACGTACAAAATCTTTATCATTCCGCAAAAAACTTATACAACGCGCGAGTAAATTTTAAAGAATTACTTGAATCTGCAACGGCAGGACGACGTCTTGTGCGCGCTTTTGTTTATGTCGTAAAAAGTGAAATCCCAGCAGGGGAAGCATCGTTTTTTGAAGCGCTTGAAAAATCTGGTTTCGAACTAAAAATGAAAGATCTACAAGTATTTCCAGGCGGAGCAAAAAAAGCAGATTGGGATGTTGGCATGGCAGTTGATGCTATACGCCTCTCCCCATCACTCGACGCCATTGTTCTTGCAACAGGAGACGGAGATTTTATACCCCTTGTAGAATATCTCAAAAATATCGGCAAACAAGTCGAGGTCATTGCTTTTGGAAAAAGTTCATCTCAAAAACTCAAAGAAGTCGCAGATGAATTTATTGACATCGGTGAACACCCTGACCAATTCCTGTTAAATATCAGAAAACGCGCAAAACGATACCCTTCACAACAGCAATAACAAATTAAAAATGAATGGTTTGGACACTTATTGTAACGACCATTCCGCAAGCGCGAAGCATGGTGTTGTCAACCCCGAATCAAAATGAGTTGGGTTGACAACGGAGTGCTTGCGGGAGAGTGAGGATACCGCTGGGTATCCAAACGTGTCGGAACAATAAGTGCCAAAACCATGAACACACCATGTTACCTACAAAAGATTATTCAATAGAAATAGGAGGGAGAGAACTCAAAGTATCATTTAGTCGTCTTGCAGAGCAGGCAAGTGGGTCTGTTATGATTCGTTATGGGGAAACGGTACTTCTTAGTACTGCAGTAATGGGGAAAAAAGACCGTCTTGAACTCGACTACTTCCCTCTTATGGTGGAATATGAAGAAAAGTTTTATGCGACGGGGAAAATATTAGGCAGTAGGTTTGTGCGACGTGAGGGGAAGGCATCTGAAGAGGCGGTTCTTACCGGACGCATGATCGATCGCTCTATTCGCCCCCTCTTTAATTATCGGCTTCGGAGAGATGTGCAGGTAGTGAATACTGTTCTTGTTTTTGACGGCGCAAACGATCCTGACACGTTGGGGCTCAACGCCTCATCGATTGCGCTTGCTTGCTCAAATATCCCCTGGGGAGGCCCGGCGGCAGCAGTACGCATCGCAAAATTAGGTGACAATTTTATCATCAACCCAACTCTTGCAGAACGCGCGACGGCAGACATCGACCTCTTCCTCGCGTTTACAAACGGAAAGATAAATATGATCGACGGAGAAGGCAATCAAGCATCAGAACAAGATGTAATGCAAGCCATCTCTCTTGGAGAAAAAGAATTAAGACGTCTCATAGATTTTCAAAACACAATTGTTGCAGAGAAAGGTCAGAAAAAAGCAGAGGTACTTCTCAAAGAATTTAATACAGATCTCCTCTCTGCGGTAAAGGAGTTTGTTGCTTCTCGACTTGAGGATGCAATATATGAAAAAGATAAAACAAGACAACAAGACAATCTTGAGCAAACCAGAAAAGATCTTCTTCTTCATCTCGCAGAAAAAGGATTTACAGAAGATGTTATCAAAACAGCAAACTATGTTCTCGAGGAAGAAATTGGTGCAGTTATACATACAAATGCAATCACACAAAATAAACGCCCCGACGATCGCGCGATAAATGAAGTACGTTCCTTAGAAATATATGCAGGAATACTCCCACGAATCCACGGGTCTTCTCTCTTCATGAGAGGAAGTACACAGTCTCTTTGCGCTGTTACGCTTGGTGCCCCAGGAGATGAACAGATAGTAGAGGGGATGGAGTCTTCATCAAAGCGTCGTTTTATGCTTCACTACAACTTTCCTTCTTATTCAGTAGGGGAGACAGGCCCATTTCGTGGACCAGGAAGACGAGAGATAGGGCACGGCGCTCTCGCAACAAAAGGAATAAGCAGAATGATTCCCGACAAAGACGTATTTCCTTATACTATTCGCGTTGTTTCAGAGATTCTTTCGTCAAATGGATCCTCATCCATGGCATCAACATGTGCAGCGACTCTCGCCCTTATGGATGCAGGCGTGCCTCTTAAAGAAGTGGTGGGCGGTATAGCAATGGGACTGATGTCAGACCAAAAGACGGGACAATATAAGATCCTTACCGACCTCAGTGGCACAGAAGACCACTATGGAGATATGGATTTTAAAGTCTCTGGCACAAAAAATGGAATCAATGCGATTCAGCTTGATCTTAAAATCGATGGACTTACCCTTCAAATGATTGAAGAGACGCTTGCCGAGGCAAAAACAGCACGTCTCTATATCTTAGGAGAAATGACTAAAGTTATAAGTGAACCGCGAAAGGAACTATCACCACATGCCCCTCGTATTTTCACTCTTCATATCGACCCAGAAAATATCAGAGATGTCATTGGTAGTGGTGGAAAGGTAATCAATGAAATTATTGCAAAAACAAATACGAGTATCGATATCGAAGACGACGGCACCATCTTTATTACTGGCTTAAACGCCGCTCAAGCAGAACAGGCGGTTGCCATCATCAACAACATCACCAAAAAACTTACGGTGGGTGAAATCGTGGAGGGACCCGTCACCCGAATGTTCGACTTTGGTGCCCTTGTTGAGGTATCGCCCGGAAAAGAGGGGATGGTACACATCTCAGAAATGGCAAATAAACGCGTAGAGAAGGTGACTGATATCGTTAATCTTGGAGACATCGTCCGCGTAAAAGTACTCCGCATCGACCCCGATGGCAAAATCGGCCTTTCCATTAAAGCTGCACAAGATCAGCCAAAATAAATCATTTCGTTAGTATATTTAAAAAGCCCGCTTGGGGCTTTTTATTATTTTTTATTGCTTCGTGGATGCTTTCTGGGCTACATCAGATTTTCTATCTCTTTCTAGTCTTAGTGTTGCCTCAAGCAATTTTTGGGGTGTAAGTTTACTACCAGGACTTCCGAAATAGGGGCATATCCAGCCATGGACGTTACCACATCCACCACATATCCACTGCATTGAAGCCACCTCCTAATATAATACATGAGCTAAATTTATACTACCTTCTTTTCAAAAAGATGCAATGAGAACCATGAATACAAAACCTGTACAAATAACGCAGTTTTTGTTTTCGAATATTGTCGAACAACATAATATGTATTTCGAACCGGTTAGGATACGAGAGCGGTAGAGGCGGAAACAAAAATGAGCCCTCAGGGGGGAGTCAGGTGTTATCGCTATTATCGCTATAATAGGGGGACTATAAAGGTCTCCCTCTTGTAGGCGAACTTTTTGTTTCCACCTCTACGCCTTATAAACGACAAATACACACATTGTTATACCAACACTATTTACGATATAATGATGGTACTAGTTTATTTTATGCCTGACGATCAAAAACCATTTCACATATCACTTGATACACCAGCTGTCCCTCCGGGGGACTCACAGCCCTTAACGCCTCCACCTGTTATTCAAAACACAGCTCCGCCAACTAACATACCACCACAAGCTGCACCTATTCAACAAACGTCTGCACCCACGCCAGCACCATCTCCACAGCCAACTACACCTACAACACCCCCTGTTATGCAACCAATCCGTCCGCCAGTTATGCCAGCACAAGGAGGGGCACCACGAACCCCGCATACAGTAGCCCTACCGATGGCTCCTCATATTGTTATTCACACCATGGAGTCGGATATACAAGATGCAAAAAAAGAGCCGTTGCAACCATCTGCACAATCCTCACCACCCTCAATGTCTGGAGGTTCAACCTCCAACCAACCACCAAACGTTAATATTCGGGAGGTTGAACCTCCTGCCAAATCAAAACTCCTCATAGGAACAATCCTTATTCTCGCCATATTGGGCGCAACAGGTTATTTTGGTTATGACACTATTGCGCCCCTCTTTTCAAACAAAACAACACTCCCTATCCCAGAGTCATCCGAACAAAAAGAAGTACCACCAGCCCCGCCAATACAACAAACCTCACACACAAGTTTTCTTGTAAAACAAGCTGATAAAACAATTTCATCAAACATCGAACCCCTCACATTCCAAAATATAAAGAAGATATTTGTCTCTCTTATAAATGAAAAAGCGGGAACTGTTGAAGAAATAGTGCCTAGTTTCAATAACACAAGTATTGCTCTCAAAAACTTTGGTGGACTCTTCCTCGTCTCGTTCCCATTTGATCTCTTTGAAGACGACTTCACCCTTCTTGCCTATCACGATGCAAAAGGAGTGTGGCCAGTCATCGTCTTAAAACTAAAACCAAGCATAGAAAATCAAAACATCGCGCTCACAAAAGCTGATATTAAAAGAATCGTGGAACAGGATAGCCAAACCTCTATCGCACAACTTTTCGCTGAAGACCCAGGAGCACCAACATCAAACTTTATTGATGGAAGAGTACCTAACATCCCTGCAGAAATCCGTTATCGAACATTCGAAAATAACGCCGTCTTCGATTATGGGTGGCTCGGAGACAACCTTATTTTTACTACCTCATATGCAGCGCTTAAAGAAATCGTGGCCAGACTTCAGTAAAACTATTGCTAAACTTTAATATTGTGTGTATAACGGAAACATATGCCCCGTAGTGAAAAGTCGACAGTATTATCATATTCACTATAAGAGTCATCTAGCCTAAAAAAATATTAAACATAACTACTTAAAAGGTTGACAAGCCATCCCATGGCAAAAAGTCGACTTTCTACTACAGGGTATGAACCAAGAACTTACTGAAACACTCGTAAAAAAACTACAGTTTGAAAAAGATGAGCTTGAGCATGAGCTCAGTCAAATAAGCACGAAAACGGAGGCGGGGTATGAACCAAAGGTTCCCGACTTTGGCTCAGACACAGAGGATCCTGAAAGCGAAGAAACAGACGAGGCGGAAGCGCTCGGCGCCTCGCTCGCTGTTCAAAACGTCCTTGAAACACGGCTTAATCATGTCGAATCGGCTCTCCGCAAAATCGAACAAAACTCCTATAGCGTGTGTGAACGATGTAAAAAAAATATTACCGATCGAGATTTAGAAATAGACCCTGCGCGCCCACACTGCAGAGACTGTAACGAATAACACTATGTCCACTACTGCAAAACTATACTCCGCAAC
This sequence comes from uncultured Candidatus Saccharibacteria bacterium, assembly GCA_964365055.1. Lineage (GTDB taxonomy): Bacteria > Patescibacteriota > Minisyncoccia > UBA6257 > JACRHW01 > JACRHW01. The sequence continues at coordinate 8,272 of CAYIOQ010000023.1, forward strand.
AATTGTGGGGTTAAAAGCCATTCCTGTCACTGTTGAGGTTGATACAGCGCCTGGACTGTATAGTTTTAATATTGTTGGCTTAGGAGACAAGGCGGTAAATGAAGCAAAAGATCGTGTTACTCTTGCCCTTAAAAATAGCGGTGTCCTTCCTCCAAATAAACAAACAAGGAAAGTAGTGGTAAATCTGGCTCCTGCCGACATTAAAAAAGAAGGAACCCACCTCGATGTTGCTATGAGTATTGGCTATCTCTTGGCAACGGAGCAAATGAAAGCCTTTGACCTTGATAAGAAGATAATGATTGGCGAACTCGCATTAAATGGAGACATACGCCCAGTCTCTGGAGTGCTCCCTATTGCTCTAGCTATGAAGCAAAGAGGATTTACCGAAATTCTTGTACCCTACAAAAATGCAAAGGAAGCTACGGTAATTGATGGGATCAATATCTACCCCATTACAAACCTGCGCGAACTCATTGAACACCTTGAAGACAAAAAGGTAATCACACCACTCGCTCATGAACCTTATAAGCCTGCACAAAAGGCGGTTAGCAACGAAAGCGACTTTTCACATCTCAAAGGACACCAAACTGTAAAACGCGCACTTGAAATAGCAGCAAGTGGAGGACACAACGTACTTTTAATCGGCCCACCAGGAACAGGAAAAACCATGGCAGCACGAGCACTCGCCTCAATCCTCCCACCTCTTGAATATCACGAAGCGCTTGAGGTCACAGAAATTTACAGCGCGAGCGGGCTCCTTAAAGAGGGGACACATCTCATGACAGAACGCCCCTTCCGCGCGCCACACCACACCGCATCAGCACCCTCACTTGTAGGAGGTGGTACAAATCCAAAACCTGGAGAAATCACCCTTGCACATCGCGGGGTACTCTTTCTCGACGAATTTACTGAATTTCAACGCAATGTAGTCGAATCTCTACGACAGCCTCTCGAAGATGGCGTTGTCACCATCTCCCGATCAAAAGGCGCCCTCACCTTCCCAGCGCAATTCATTTTTGTTGCCGCTACCAATCCATGCCCCTGTGGATTCTTAAGCGACGAAGAAATTCCATGCACCTGTACCAGTGGGGACATTACGCGATATAAACGAAAACTTTCTGGCCCCATCCTTGATCGCATCGACCTTCAGGTGTTTGTACCACGCATCTCATACGAAGATCTCAAAAAAAGCAGTACGCAAGAATCATCCTTCTCTATTGCACAACGAGTGTATGACGCCCGCACCACACAACGACAACGATTTGAAGGCGCCAAAATATCCACAAATAGCGAAATCCCATCCTCTCGTATTGATCACACCATACCCGTTGATAAGGAGGGAGAGGCACTTTTAAAAACCGCCGTCAAAAAATATCACCTCTCGCCACGAAGTTATTATCGTATTTTAAAAGTCGCGCGAACTATAGCGGATTTAGCGCAAAATAAATTAGTCACTTCTCTGCATATCGCAGAAGCATTACAATACAGAATAGAACAAAGAAATTAGCATGAAAAAAGTACTTCATACGCCCATACCACTTTATATCGTTGCTATCATCCTTCTCCTGCTTTCATGCGGTATACTTTTTTATGTCTTGTATGCTCCAAACAATATAGAAATGTATCGACTTCCTTCCGGGGAAAGGCCGCGAGACAATGACCGCAGTGAATTAAATTTTGGAAGTTGGCCAGAGCTTGGAAATGCGCGTTTTTTTGAAACAATCCATAAGGAATTTATAAACAATCGTGCAACATTCATAGAGGCAAATCTCTCCTCAATGAAGCTTACTCTCTATCAAAACGGTATCGAAAAACTCCAGGTCCCCACCCTCACAAAAGGGAGAGAGGGATCGTGGTGGGAGACGCCAGCAGGACTTTATAAAGTAGAATCGCGAGAGAAAAACCACTTCTCTTCGTTTGGAAAGGTATATCAACCATGGAGTATGGCATTCCAAGGCAACTTCTTTATTCATGGTTGGCCCTATCATCCAGACGGTACACCTGTTGCCTCCACCTACTCTGGAGGGTGTATACGACTTTCAACCGAAGACGCAAAGAAGGTATTTGATCTTGTAACAACAGAAACTCCCGTGCTCGTATTTGAAAAATCATTCGAAAGCGATGGTTTTGTTTATCACACAAAAGGACCAGAGCTCTCATCTTCTCACTACCTCGCCGCCGATCTTAATAATAATTTCGTCTTTGAAGAACGTCTTTCAAGGGAAGTGGTGCCTATCGCCTCGATTACAAAGCTCGTCACGGCTCTTATTGCCACAGAATATATTAATCTCGACAAGACAACGGTCGTCCCTAAAGAGGCCATTGTCTACACATCGGTACCACGTCTCACCCAAGGACAAACTATTACCATTCACGACCTTCTCTACCCACTTCTTCTCGAATCCTCAAATGAAGCGGCGCTTACACTCAGCGACACGCTCGGAAGGCAACGCTTTGTGTCTCTTATGAATGAAAAGGCGAAAGCGATTGGAATGAATAGTTCTCACTTTGTTGACCCCGCAGGGATAAGCGCAGAAAACACTTCAAACGCAGAAGACCTCTTTGCCCTAGCGCGTTATCTTTATCACAATCGAAGCTTTATCTTAAAAATGACAACAGGAAAACTTACCAACACAGCATATGGCGCACCAGCATTCAAAAACCTCGAAAACTTTAATATTTTTTTTGATCAACCTGGATTTGTGGGAGGAAAGGTGGGAAAAGCAAATGCCGCAGGAGAAACAATGCTTTCTATCTTTGAGATAGCGCAGGGAAATCAAACACGTCCCATTGCCATCATCGTCCTTGATTCAAAAGACAACGGCAATGACGTAACAAAACTCCTCGCGTGGATCAAATCCAACTACTAAACTACTTCACAAACGGATTCTTCGCGCCTAATACTTCAAAGTGAAGATGACAGCCCGTAGGACCATGCGTCTTCCCTGTATTACCCATCAACGCAATGTTTTGACCTTTCGCGACGTAGTCACCATACCCAACAACAAGACCTGCTAAATGTGTATATTTTGTAAAGACACCGTTTGGGTGTTCTATTTTTACATAATTCCCATACCCTCCGTTCCAGCCACTCTTCGCCTCGAGAACTAGCCCTTCTGCCGCAGCCACGATATTTGATCCACACGTA
>CAYIOQ010000024.1:0-11011 GCA_964365055.1 uncultured Candidatus Saccharibacteria bacterium
GGGAGGAGGGTTTGATAAATTTTTTTTATATACGTAGGGCTGGTATTCGAGCGCTCATAGTTTTTCTAATAAAAATGTTTATTTAGTATGCAACATCTCATTTCTCTTAAGGAACAAACAAGTGGGGAATTATTGGATATCCTGCGAATAGCTCAGGAGCTAAAGGCCTTATATAAAAGAGGACTTACTACTAATTTATGTGGCAATAAGACCTTAATTATGTTGTTCCAGAAGACGTCGACGCGTACGAGACTTTCGTTCGAGACTGCGATGACGCAACTTGGCGGACATGCGATTCATCTTGATGCGAGAAGTTCACAATTATCACTTACCGATTTTTCAGATGAAATTAGAGCGATAATGCGTTTCGGAGACATAATAATGTTTCGGGCACTTCGGGTGTCGGATGTAGAACGGGCGGCGTCTTTTAATCAGATCCCTGTTATAGATGGCTGTAGTGAGAAGTACCACCCTGTTCAGTCGCTTGGCGATATGTTGACCATGATAGAGTATTCAAGGGGTATTCAAAATATTAAAAAAGTAGTATGGCTTGGTGTCGAAAATAATGTTTCTAACACTCTCAAGGTATTGTGTGCTAAGCTCGATGTGCCTATAACGATTGCTGCGCCAGAGGTGGACAGTGAAAGTGTTGATAAAAAATTAGATGCACTGGCAAATAAAAGTGGGTTGGTTACCTATACTTCTGATATTAAAATGGCGCTTGAGGGTGCTGATTATATTCATACAGATACGTGGATGAATATGGAATTTTTTGAAAATGGTAAAATTAGGACACAGTTTTGTGAAGAGTTTGAGCGAAGGAAAAAGGTTTTTCTCCCCTACCAATTAAGTGCATCACTGGTTAATAAGTATGCCCCTCGCGCACGGATTATGCATTGTATGCCATACCATGTTGGTTATGAAATTTCTCGTGATGCAATTGATCACAAAAATTCGATTATCTTTGATCAGGCAGAAAATCGACTTCATGTATCAAAGGGGATTATCACATGGCTTTTGGATAAAAAATAAGATTAATTATAAATATGAAAATTTTGGGTATTTATTTTGGACACAACGCAACTGTCGGTCTCATGCAGAACGGTAAGGTGATTTTTTGTCAAAGCGAAGAGCGTTTTAATCGTTTGAAAAATTCTACAGGGTTTCCTGAAAAAACATTGGCATACATCTACAAGACGTATGGTAAGGACATAGATTATGTTGTTTTTCCACAGGCAACATCTGCCGGATACTTGTATCTTAAACGTGATAGTTTTCGTTCAATTCGTTATCAGAGTTATTTTTCAAAGACAAGATTTTTTACCCCCGTGTTTTTATTTAAATTTCTTTTAGCAAAATATCTACCAAGGTTATATGCACATTTCTTGCGATACAAAACTCAAAGATATGATGCCTACGTAGCGAAAAACAAAAATTTGCGCAAGGAGGCTTTTTCCTATTTTTCAAAAGCTACTGGATTGTCAGAGGAAAAAATAATTTTAATGGATCATCACCAATCTCACGCTTTTTCAGTGCTTTCAAATCTAGATAAAGATAAAAAAACATTAATTTTTACGCTTGATGGTGAGGGAGATGATGCTTGTGGAAGTGTGAGTATCGCTGAGAACGGTTATATTAAAGAAATATCTCGTATGAGCAAGTTTAATTCCATAGGGTATATTTATTTGGAGATAACTGGATTACTTGGTATGAAGCCAAACGAAGATGAGTTTAAAGTAATGGGTTTGGCGCCTTATGCAAAATTGGGTTCTGATCAAGTGCAAGAGGTGTATGATGAATTTCGAAGGATTTTTCGTTTGAATGAGCGATTGGAGTTTGAATTAGATATTCCTCCCGGTATGCTTCGATATTATTTTTTGGATAAATTTGGATATAGTAGATTTGACCACCTTGCCGCAGGGCTACAACGTTTCTTGGAGGATATGGTTGAAGAGTGGGTGACTGCATGGGTTAAAAAAACTGGAATTACAGATATTGCGGCGAGTGGGGGTGTGTTTATGAATGTAAAGATGAATCAGCGTATTGCTGAGCTCGATTGTGTTACCGATATGTTTGTCATGCCCTCATCTTCTGATGAATCAACTGTATTTGGTTGTATGGCATATGGATATCAACTGTATTGTAAAAAAAATAACATACCAACGCGCTTGGAGCCCTTTTCTGATTTATATCTTGGGGTTGGTCAGACAAATGATGATGTGAAACGATATATAGAGAAAAACAATTTGGATAAAAAATATATTGTTTCTCATGTTGCAAATATTGAAAAAAAGATCGCGGAGTTGCTTGCCGAGAATCAGGTTGTTGCGCGATTTGCGGGAAGGATGGAGTGGGGTGCCCGTGCATTAGGAAACCGTTCTCTTCTTGCAAACCCATCCTCAAGAGAAAGTATTATGGTTATTAATGAAATGATAAAAAATAGAGATTTTTGGATGCCATTTGCATCAAGCGTTCTTGAGGAGGATGTTTCGCGATATTTGCAAAATCCTAAGGCTCTGTACCTTCCCTACATGATTGTTACATTACACAGTACAAAAGAGGGCCAACAAGATATTCCTGCTGGGTTACATGCATACGATATGACGGGGAGACCCCAGGCGGTAAGAAAATCATGGAATCCCCAGTATTACAGATTGATCAGTGAATTTAAAAATTTAACAGGAATTGGAGCGGTGTTAAACACTTCTTTTAATCTTCATGGACACCCTCTTGTATGCACCATCGATGATGCTATCGAGGTTTTAGAGAAATCTAAATTACGCTATCTCGCGCTTGAAAATTATTTATTTGAAAAGAGATGAGATCATTTTTTGTGTTAACATTAAAATTATGAATGAAAAATTATTGCGTCTTCATTTAGGGTGTGGTATGAATTATTTGGATGGGTATATTAATATTGATCTTCCACCCGACGGACAGACGGTGATGCACTCGAGGGCTGATATTTATAAAGATGTCCGTGAACTCGAATATGTCGATGGTTCAGTAGATGAAATTCGAAATCACCATTTATTTGAACATTTCACTAGACAGGAGGCTATTAAACTTCTTTTGCAGTGGAGGAGGTGGTTAATGCCCGGAGGTTTACTTTTCATAGAGACGCCTGATTTTGAGAATGGGGTAAAAGCGTTCGTAAAAGCAAGGTTGGGCGAGAAGTTTAAGATTGCCAGACATCTCTTTGGATCGCAGGAATCGGGGTGGGCATTGCATAAAGATTTTTGGGGAGAGGAGAAGTTTCGGTTTGTATTAGGAAAACTTGGTTTTGAAAAAATCTCATGTGATTCAAGAATGGTACATACGAGCAAAAGTTTGCCTGATAGATTTTCGCGGATTGCAAAAAAGATACTTCCAAATAAAGTTGATGTATTACACAACATTGTTGTTAAGGCCTATAAGTCGCCCTATGTGATTGATGAAATGCACGTTGCGCGAGAGGTACTTAAGATGTCGCTTTTTGGTAAAGAAGAAGAGATTTTGGAGGTATGGATGAACGAATTCAAAAGGGGTTAGTATCTATTAATATACTTATGGAGATTTTTCTAAAAAAAAATAAGCTTTCTATCCTTACGAGTAGCCCAGATTTTTTTGGAAGACTTCATTTGTTTAATACAATAATACGCCGCGGAATAAAGGATTTTTTGTTTTTTACGACAAGACGTCCGCGTTTTCAGAGCATGGGCGGACCGCAAGGGGTTGTCTCTAGTCTTCTCAAGGGCTTTCAGAAACTTGGAGTGGAATATAACTATAATCCGACAAAAAATGATGTTGGGGATATAGTTTGTGTATTAAGTGGGACAGATGCATTGCGTTGGGCAATTAATGCGAAGCGGACCGGAAGAATAAAAAAGATTATCGCGGGACCCAATTTAGTATTTCAAACAGACGCGGGAGTTATTGTGGTGGATGATGAAATTGATAGGATTCTTGTCCCAGCAAGGTGGTTAAAGGATTCTTCTAGCGTTATTGCTAACCACAAAGTATTTAAGAGAGTTATGGTTTGGGCGGCTGGGGTTGATGAGGTGTTTCCTTCAACATCAATGAGAAATATATTGTTGGTATATAAAAAGGACGTTTCGGAAAAAATTTTTTCATTTGTGCTGTGCGTTTTAAATGAATTGGGCATTTCTTATCGTGTACTCGAGTATGGAAGATACAAAAAAGACAATTATTTTAGAATGCTTAGTATTGCACAGGGACTTATATATCTTACTAAAACAGAGACTCAAGGTCTCGCACTTGCAGAGGCATGGATGCATAATGTTCCAACACTTGTATGGAATCCTGGTTTTTTTGAGCGTGATGGTATTAGGGTACCAACATCAAGCGCACCATATCTTACGGATGAGTGCGGAGTCTTTTTTTCTAAAAAAAGTGAGTTTAAAACTAAACTTAAATTTTTTCTTTCTCGAATTTCTGAGTTTCGTGCTTATGAGTACGCAAAGGACAATTTTACACACGAGATTGCCGCGCGAAGATATTTAGATACCATAAGGGAAATATTATAAAAATACTTATTTTAATGTGTAAATTATGTTATGAAAAAACTTAAGAAAACAATTATACAAAGTGCTTTCAAGGCAGGAGAAGGCCATATTCCGAGCGCACTATCGATTTTAGATATCCTTTGGGTCCTTTATGATAGAGTATTAAAGATTGATCCTTTACACCTCGATGATCCAGAAAGGGACAGGTTTTTTCTTAGCAAAGGTCACGCTTCGCTTGGATTGTATGTTGTTTTGGCAGAAAAAGGATTTTTTAGCTTTGATGAATTAAAAAATTTTTGTAAATTTGATAGTATTCTTGGTGGGCATCCTGACAGGAATAAAGTGCCGGGAGTAGAGGCTTCGACGGGTTCATTGGGTCATGGATTCCCTATGGCTGTAGGGAGCGCGCTTGGGTTAAAAATCAAGAATCAGGCAGCTCAAGTTTTTGCAATTATTGGAGACGGTGAAGCTAATGAGGGTACGGTATGGGAATCCGCACTTCTTGCACCGCATCATAATTTAAATAACTTGACTTGTGTTGTTGATTATAATCATTCAACCGATAGAGCATTGCGTGTGGGCAATCTCAAGAAAAAATTTGAAGCATTTGGTTGGCAAAGTATTGTGATTAATGGACATGATCATGAAGAGATATATAAGGCACTTACCATGAAGCACAAAATAAAGCCTATCGCAATAATCGCGGAGACGATTAAGGGACGTGGAGTAAAAATGATGGAGAATAATCCCGCATGGCACCACAAGGCGCCGTCTCAAGAGGAACTTGATGTTATTCTGGATGAACTTATATGAGCATGAGAAAACAGTTAGTAAAAACAGTAGAGTCGCTTCTTGTAAAAGATGAGAAGCTGGTTGTTTTACTAGGAGACATTGGAGTTTTTGGTTTTAGAAAAGCATTTGAAACATTTCCTACCAGGGTTTATAATATTGGTATTTTAGAACAATCTACCATAGGTATGGCAGCTGGGTTATCTATGACAGGATTAATTCCACTTGTTCACACGATTGCACCTTTTTTAGTCGAACGGTGTACAGAGCAACTGAAGGATGACTTTGGATATCAAAAATTAGGTGGAAATTTTGTAAGCGTGGGAGCTTCTTATGATTATGCATCTCTCGGGGGGACACATCATTGTCCCGGAGATGTGGGTATTCTTAAAAATATTCCTGGCATGGAGATAGTTGTTCCTGGGACTGCTTCTGAATTCGACCAGTTATTTTCTCAGTCGTATGCAGATGGAAGGCCGACCTATTATCGTTTGTCTGAGAGAGAGAATATAGAAAGTTATGATGTTGAATTTGGTAAGGCTAACATAATTAAGAAGGGTGATAAGGCAACTGTTATTGCTGTGGGCCCAACACTTAAGCCGGTTTTAGAGGCTTGTAAGGATGAGGATGTGACTATCCTTTATTATACGACCGTTGCTCCTTTTGATGCCAATGTTCTCAAAGAAAACTGTGCATCAGGAAAAATACTGCTTTGCGGGCCTTATTATAAAGGGGTATTGGTTTGGGAAATCATGGAGGCGCTCAAACCTAGGCCGATTAGGATAGAAACCATAGGAGTACCCCATGAGTTTCTTACTCATTATGGAATTGCGGAAGAACATGATGAATACATAGGTATGACAGGTTCATCAATTTTGATACAGCTAAAAAAATTGCTTTCATGAACCCTCTTATAACAATTATTCAAAACGACGCTCAAAAAATTTCAAAAGAAATCAATTTTCAAGAGCTTGGTGGTAAGACTATTATAATTACAGGAGCTTCTGGTCTTATTGGGACGTATTTGTTGGCAGCATTAGCTGGGTGTAGAAAAAAGGGTGTATATGCAAATATTATCGCGATAGTACAAAATCCATTTCCTGAGTATTTATCTGATTTTGGAAAAGACGTTCATTTTGTACAGGGGGACTTAGCCGATGTTAACTTAATAGCTTCTTTGGGGGAGGCAGATTATATAATACATGCCGCTGGATACGGACAACCAGGAAAATTTATGGAGAATCCAGCAAAAACGATAGAGCTTAATACAACATGTACAAATAATTTATTTAAAAAATTAAAACAAGGAGGTAAATTTCTTTTTGTAAGTACGAGTGAGGTGTATAGTGGACTTCCTAATCCTCCATACAGGGAAGAACAAATTGGAATGACAAATACTACCCATCCACGCTCTTGTTATATTGAAGGAAAAAGATGTGGAGAGGCAATCGTGAATGCATGGAGACAAAAGGGTTTTGATGCAAAATCGGCGAGGCTTTCTCTTGCTTACGGTCCGGGGACAAAGCCGGGTGATGCCAGGGTTTTGAACTCTTTTATTTTTAGGGCGTTGAAGGAGGGGCAGATTACTTTAATGGATCAGGGTTTAGCGAAACGTACATATTGTTATGTGGTGGATGCGGTAGAGATAATGTGGAATATATTATTTTTTGGAAAAGAACCAATTTATAACGTTGGCGGAGTATCAAAAACGACTATTGGTGATTTGGCAAAAAAAATTGGTGCATATTTAAATGTTCCTGTACATTTTCCTGAGGGGGATAATGTGCTCTCCGGAGCTCCAGAGGATGTATCTCTAGATATGTCGAAAGTTGAAAATGAGTTTAAAAAAAGCGTGTACATTCCGTTAGACGAGGGGTTGCGCAATACCATAGAATGGCAAAGAGCCTTATATAAATAACACTATGAAAAAAATTCTTATTACTGGTGCAAATGGATTAGTCGGTTCGGCAATTAGGAGACTTAATCCCGACAATAGTGTTTTTGTGACAAGAGAGGATGGCGATCTGACTGATTTTAGGCAAGCGATGGCTATCTTTGAAAAACATAAACCAACACATGTTATACACGCCGCAGCTCGGGTGGGTGGAATTGGAGCTAATATGCATCATCCAGGGGAATATTTTCGTAATAATATTTTAATAAATGTGAACGTGCTCGAGGCGGCAAGATTGAATAAGGTTGAAAAATTGCTCACGTTTTTATCAACATGCATCTTCCCCGATAAATGTGAACTACCCCTCAATGAAGAAAGCCTACACGAAGGTTCTCCGCATCCTTCAAATTTTGCATACGCTCACGCCAAAAGGATGATAGATGTACAGAGTAGGGCGTATAGGAGAGAGTGGGGGTGTAATTTTATTACTGCTGTTGGAACTAATATTTATGGGCCTAATGATAATTTTAATCTTGAAAATAGTCATGTCTTACCTGCGTTGATACACAAGTTTTTTATAGCTAAGAGAGGCAATACAGATATGCCGATATGGGGCACTGGTAAGCCCCTTAGGGAGTTTGTGTTATCAGACGATGTTGCAAAACTTGCATTATGGGCGATAGAGAATTATAGCGAAGAATCGCCAATTATTTTTACTTCTGGGGTTGAGACAAGCATTAAGGAGGTTGTTGGGATAGTGGCCGACAAAATGGGTTTTAAGGGCGATATTGTCTTTGATTCATCGAAGCCGGATGGTCAATTTAGAAAACCCTCAGATGCGACGAAAATAAAAAAATATGTACCAGACTTTGTTTTTGCTCCTGTCGAAGAGGGTATCAAAAAAACAGTTGAATGGTTTAATGAGAATTATCCAGATGTAAGAAAATAATAATGACTATGAAACAAAAAACTATTACTCTTCGGCCAAAAGATTTTACTGGGTTATTGGAAAGAGACCTGAGTTCTTTCGTAAAGAAGAAAATTAACGAATATAAATTTGTTTATAGTGATACAACGAGTGGGGAGAGGGATTCCGTAATTAAAAAAATAGTAACAACACTTCTTGATCCTTTCCTTGTTTATTCAGGAAAACATCGTTTAATTCAGTGGGAAAAGGGATGGGGGCAAAATTTAGGGGAGTTTGTAGGGGGAAAAAGGGGTGCGGTGATTCCTCATTATTTCGGAAAGTATCCTGTTGTGCGAATCAATCAGAAGTGGATTAAGCCTGTATCAAATAATTTCGAATATAATATGCTCGGTATTATCCTCGACTGGCTGTTTGATAAATACGCAAAAACGGCGGAGGCGGTGTATGAATTTGGTTGTGGAACGGGACACAACCTCTTTCGGTTGAGGGAGATTAATAACGAAGCTAAACTTTATGGGCTTGATTGGGCTACTTCGTCTCAGAAATTAATACAAAAGTACGCGAGGGAAAAGAAAGACGAAAGACTTTTTGCAGAAAAGTTTGATTTTTTTAAGCCCAATAAGAAATTTAAACTAGATAATAACGCAATTATATATACCATTGCCGCACTTGAGCAGGTTGGTAATAAACATGGGGCGTTTATCAACTATTTATTAGCGCAGAAACCGAAGCTCTGTATTCATGTTGAACCAATAGCTGAGTTACTCGATGAAAATAATTTACTCGACTATTTCTCAATTGAATATTTTAAAAAGAGGAAATATTTAAATGGATTTCTTAGTTCACTTAGGGAGTTTGAGAAGGCAGGAAAAATAAAAATCGAAAGAACGCAGCGAACATATATTGGAAGTTTTTTTATTGAGGGATATTCCGTAGTTGTTTGGAAACCGATATAAGAACAAAATATGAAAGAGACAAAAAGGCCTGTAGTGAGTTTGCTTATGCCTGTTTATAATTCATTTAGCTTTGCCCGTTCGAATGGAAAATCCCTATTACCGTTAGCATTAAAATCATTATTACGACAAACACATCAAGATTTCGAGTTGATTATTCTTGATAATCAATCTACGGATGATACAGCAGAAATGTGTCAACGATTTGCAGAACAGGATGTGCGAGTTAAATATGTCCTTGATGCGCAGGAACGATTTGTCGAAGAAGCGATTACTCGCCTTGGTGAATTGGCACAAGGGAGATATTGTATGATTGTAAATGATGATGATTTGTGGCAGCACGATTATCTGGAAAAGCTTTTTGTGTATGCAGAATCGCATCCAAATACCGATTTAGTATATGGGTGCATGCTCATGATTGATCCGAAAAATCATATTACGAATGCGATTTATCCCAAGACAGACGAGATCTATAATGAAAATATGTCCCGGCTTTTTAGTTTCATCCGCTATATTAAAAAAAGAAATGTTCTGCCTATAAATTTTGGATTATTTAGGACAAAAGCTTTTAGGGAGGTTTTGCCGTACGAAGATTTTGATACATTGAAAGAAAATGTTGATAATGTTTTCATGTCAAAATTTTTTTTGTCCGATTTAAAAGCCCATTATCTGGACGATACTTTCTTTTGTTATCGCAATAAGGTGCGAAGGTTTGGGAAGAGTGCTTTTGATATGCCTGATTTAGATAAGCCACTGGTTGTGTGGTTATTTTATGTTAGACACCAAATGCTGTTTTTTAAAAAATTGAAGGATCTAGTACATAAGAGTGCTTTTTCAGAAGATAAATTTGAGTTTTTAGGGAGTGTTTTATTAATTTATTGCATACAAGCAAGTTTTGAGATTTTGGGATGGCTAGAAAGTGAAATGAGAATCCAGTGTAAGTACAAGGAGGCTACCGTGTTGATGTATCTACTGACTAAGTATCGTGGTGGATCTATGGCAAAAGAATTAGATTGTCCGGATGCAGAATTTTTTATAAAAAAATATACAAGAGAAGACTTGATTGATGGTGCAGTTGGGTGGTGGAGTATTAAGGCAAAGCGTGTCGTTGAAAATTTTTTAAATTTTCTTCATGATATAAATGAAATATGTGACGATGAGACTACTATGCTTCAATTTCAAATTAAGAATATTCTTGAGCCAGAGGTTGAATACTATAACGAATTAACTTTAAATTCGAATTTAAAGTTAATTGAAAATAACATACCAAAAGAATTATTGTATAGGAAAAGAAGTTTTTTTACTAAAAAGAATATGGCAAAGATTTTCCCATCAGTTTTTTCACTGCTTAAAGAAATTAAGATGGTGTGGTGTCGTGCCCGTTTTTATTCCATTATTCGATACATTTTTGAATAAGAGAGGGTATTTTAGAGGTATGGATGGACGAATTCAAAAAGGATTAGTTTTGTCCAGCTAAATCATTGCGTGGAGGACAAAACAGGCGATTTTAGAGGAAATACCGTGAACTTTTAGATTTATTTGCCATAATTCACGGTTATTTGACAATAATAGTTAATCTTATTATACTTAGCTTATATGGCTAGAATACTCAATATATATAAAAAAATAATCCAACTTCGGGAGCGATATTACAACGCCATACCAGGGAAAGAGTCATTACTTAGGATGATCGTAGAAGTAGAAATTCCAGAGCAGGTATACAACTCCAACGCTATCGAAAACAGCACGCTTACGCTTGAAGAAACAGAAAAGATTCTTCTCCAGATCGATCTCGATCGTTTTATATCAGAGCGCGAGCTCTTTGAAGCGAAGAACCTCGCGCGCGTGGTAGAATACATCGATAAACGAGCCAGAGAGCAGGAGCTCACCGAGGAGGTCATTTTGTTTTTGCATAAAATGCTTATTTCCAATATCCGTGATG
>CAYIOQ010000025.1:0-10915 GCA_964365055.1 uncultured Candidatus Saccharibacteria bacterium
AAAAAACTATGGTCACATCCTGACAACAAGACTCTGTCCAACCTCATCCAGTATCTTATCAATCTTGGTTGGATGCTTACTCCGTTTCTTCCTCACACATCAGATACGCTCATCGAAACTATCTTTGGTCATGAGCTTGGCTTCCGAGATAAATGGCTCGGCACCTCCGTCTCAGTCAAAAAAATCAGCCTCTTCCCCAAAAAAGAAACCACAGGAAATTAGAGAGGGTCCAATAAACTATGGTAATTCGATTACCATAGTTTAAAACAAAAACTACAATCGACCAAACTGGTCGTTTTTTATTTGCATGATTAGGTTTTTCGCGTCGAATAGCGTAGAGAGTGCCTACCGAGCAGAATTGTTGACCGTTTTGGCATGGTTCCGCCATTCGGGCGGACAAAATAGAAAACACCTCGGAGCCGGTGGCTGGGCCGGCGAGAATGAGCGAGGGGGTGTTGCTTATGCTATTCAAAGACAAAGTTATCAGGAAACACCTTGCCTAAATGGGCAAGAACAGAGTACTATATATTTACAATGACTAAAGCTAAAGATAAGGAAAAAGATACAAAAACAGCGCGACCACCCGTGGTGGTGGTAATGGGACACGTCGATCATGGAAAGACGACGCTTTTGGACTATATTCGAAAGACCAATATCGCCACGCGTGAAGCGGGAGCAATTACACAATCCATTGGAGCATATGAAATAACCCACCCTTCGACAGGCTCAGGGCAGGCAAGTCGCAAAATTACCTTTATCGATACCCCCGGACATGAGGCGTTTTCTAAAATGCGTGGACGTGGGGCAAAGACTGCCGATATTGCCATTCTCGTGGTCGCAGTAGATGAGGGCGTAAAGCCACAGACAAAAGAATCAATCGAACAAATTAGGGCCACAAACACCCCTCTTATCGTCGCCTTCACAAAAATCGATAAGCCTAACGCCGATACCCAGCGTGCGCGTACGCAACTTTCTGAACTTGGTATCATGGTTGAATCGTGGGGAGGAGATATTCCCGAGCAAGAAGTCTCAGCGGTAAGTGGCGCAGGCGTAGATGAACTTCTTGATCTCATTCTCCTCGCAACCGATCTCCAAGAACTTAAAGCAGACAAAAATGCGCAAGGAAAGGGAATTGTTATTGAAACAAAAAGAGATAGCAAGCGCGGAGTCACCACAAGTGTCATTGTACTCGATGGAACACTTCGAGAGGGAGAATATATAGCAACACCGACAACGAAGGGAAAAATAAAACTCCTCGAAGATTTTAAAGGAACGCGCATAAAAGAAGCGTCATTTTCTGCTCCAGTGCTCGTAATTGGTTTTGAAAAATCACCGCTTGTAGGCGAGGAATGGGTAAGTGGAAATGAAGAAATAATTTTTCAACCAAATCCTCAAGAAACACAAACGCAAGAAATAACAGAACGAAGTAGCAAAAAAACACCGGAAGGGATAAAAGCAATAAATGTGATCATTAAAGCCGACACGTATGGCTCCTATGAGGCACTCGAGGCGATTATACAATCCATACAGCGAGAACGTCTCTTAATTCACATCCTCGACTCAGGGGTGGGGGATATAACAGACAGCGATCTCAAGCTTGCCAACACTTTTGACGCAACAATCATTGGATTTCATGTAAAAATACCTTCATCGCTCAATCTCCTTATTGATCAATTAAAAATTCGTATCATAGCCTCTAACGTCATTTACGAAGCAGTGAAGCTCTTTGAAGAATTTCTCGACAAACAACTCGCCAATGATAAAGAATATTTAGGTGAATTTGAAATTCTTAAACTCTTCAGCGTTTCTAAAAAGGGTCAACTCGTAGGAGGTAAGATTCTTATTGGCAATTTAGCAGTCAACAAACGTGTTGATATTTTTAGAGCACATACCAAAGTAGGGGAGGGGCGCGTGGTAAATTTACGATCGGGAAAACAAGAGGTAAAAACAATGCCACAAAATAAAGAATGTGGGGCCATTATACAATCAAATGCAATAATCGAAGTTGAGGACCTACTAAAAGCTTTTTGATTTTTTCCGCCCGAGGCGGATCAGCCTCTGGCTGAAATTTTATTACTATGTCACTCCGTACCGTACGCGTAAATGAGCTTATTCATGAAGAAGTCGGAAACATACTTGCAAAAGATGTTATTCTCGACGGTAACTATCTTATTACCATTACCACCGTCGAGACCTCCCGCGATCTTCGCCATAGCACTATTCGATACAGCGTGCTTCCAGATTCTGCAGTAAAACAAGCCGGAGAATTTTTAAAAGAAGTGCGGGGAGAGGTACAACACATCTTAAATCGCCGTCTCAAAATGCATCCCATTCCACGGCTAGAATTTGTCTACGATCCAAGAGAGAAAGAGGCTGCCCACATCGAACAACTTCTTGAAAAAAATAAATAACAAGGCATTGTAGCCAAGTGGTAAGGCAGGAGTCTGTCTCCCTTCGGGAGATGTCCCGCAGGGAGACAAAATTGATTATGTACTATATCTATGTTTTGAAAAGTTTTAAAAATTCTGATATGTATGTAGGGAGTACAAGTGATTTGGGAAAAAGGGTATCGTTAGACAACCAAGGCAGAATAAAATCAACAAAAGGGCATAAGCCCTGGAAACTACTTGAGTACCAGATATATAATTCGAGAAGTGAGGCCGTACAAATGGAAAGATTTTATAAAACAGGGCAACAGAAAGAGTTATTAAGGGGAAAATATGGCCTAGTGGCGAAGTGGTAACGCAGCTGTCTGCAAAACAGCGATGCGCCGGTTCAATTCCGGCCTAGGCCTCCAGAAGTCTGTCTCCCTTCGGGAGATGTCCCGCAGGGACACAAAAGAGCTACTCGGGAGTTCGATTCCCGCCAACGCCTCCGAAGCGATCGGTAAATTTAAAACCAAAACAAGCACAATATGGTTCCCGAAACCATCACTTCAATATCTGACTCAAAAGTTTTGCAGACACCAATTCAAGAAAATGACGATCCATTGGTGGACATTCGCGATTACCAAGAAATACTAGTAGATACTCGCAAAAGCAAAGCATCAGATTCATATTTTAAGTTGCGTAAATCAGTGGTCACAAAACTTTTAGAAACTACGAAATATTTGCCACAAGGCATTCTTTTGTTGGTTATTGAAGGACATAGACCACTCACACTGCAGACACAGTATTTTGACGAGTACTCAAAAGAACTTAGCAACCTTCATTCTGACTGGGACAAAAGGCGAATTTATGATGAAGCGAGTAAATATATCGCTCCGCCAGAAATTATTCCTCCTCATTCAACCGGTGGCGCAGTAGATTTAACCCTTGCAGACAAAAACGGAAAAGAACTAAATATGGGAACCAGGCTCAATGCGGATCCAGAAGAAAGTAATAATGCATGCTTTACTCTCGCGACAAATATTTCTAATTTGGCAAGAGAAAATCGACAACTTCTCATCAACACAATGCTAAAAAGTGGTTTCGTAAATTATCCAACAGAGTGGTGGCATTGGTCGTATGGAGACAGATACTGGGCATATCACACCAAAACACCTTTTGCTTTTTTCGGTTCAGTTGAATAATTTACTTTCTCAGCATAAAAACAAAAGGCAAAATTAGTGAATATTACGTTTCCCCTGTTATTTCAGGCCTATAGTTCCGCAAAGATCATAAACGAGTCCTCAAGGGGGAGTCGGACCATATCGCTATGATAGGGGGTTGTAACGGTCACCCACTTGGAGATGAGTGTTGGTCTCTGCGGAACTATAGATAAAGAAGGTAGGATTGTTATTATTCACCAAACTCAGTTTTTGTATTCTTGCATAATCATGAGCTTACTGTTTTAATCAAGGCAGATCTTTAAAAAGAAAGTAGGCACGACTGTCATGTCACTTTATGATCATAGGTATGATGTATTTCCACAAACCCGCGCAGTACTGCGACAGAGAAAATGGTACAACTGGCGCGATGATACATATCACAGCCTCGTCCCTCCAGAGGTGAGTATTACAGGACCTATTTATACCTCTATCGCGTATGCCTTTAATACGGCGGCAGAAGCAGCAGAAATCTTCTCTGGGGAACGTCAAGGATATGCATATCCACGCATTTCGCGCTGCTCGCCAACTGTTGAGACGCTTGCACAAAAACTAGTGGAGCTCGAAATCAAAGATGAGCAATTAATACCCGGACACGACGCTCTTCTTACCACATCAGGCATGAGCGCCATCACCCTTGTCGCGCTTACCTTTGCCGACCGAGGAAGAAGCATTGTAAGTTCTCCCTACCTCTATGGCGGCACGTATCATCTTTTCGAGGAGTTTCTACCCCGCCTAGGTATTGAATGTATCATGATCGATGACCCGCGTAGTCTCGATTCGTGGCGTAATGGAATCGCACGAGCTAAAAATCCAGTACTTCTCTACGCCGAAGATGATGCAAACCCAATGTTAATAAAGCTAAACAATGAAGAGATTGCAAAACTTGCCCATTCGTATGGATTACTCTACGTATGCGATCGTACAATAGGGACACCCGTGCTCGAAAAACCACTTCTCACAGGTACCGACATTGTAGTACACTCGCTTTCAAAAAATATCAGTGGGCATTCAAATGCTCTTGGCGGTGCGATTATAGGACGTAAAACCCTTATAACACAAATTCGTGAAAGTTATTTTCCAGTAACAGGGCCCGTAATGGATGCGCGAGTAGCCGATTGTATTCTTAAAGGGCTAGAAACCCTTGAGGCACGCGTTTCACAAAAAGTTGCCAGTACAAAACATGTCGTATCGCTCATCAAAAAACATCCGCGAATAAAACGTATCTACGGCCCCGGAGGAGACCTCTTTGCCTTCGAAATCGATGGAACACTCGAAGACGCAAGGCGTGTGGTAGAAGCATTGAAACTTATAGCATTTGCTCCACACCTTGGAGACATACAGACACTCGCAATCCACCCAGCATCAACGACACACTCAAGGATCCCAAAAGAAACAAGAGAAAAACTTGGCATTACAGACACCCTTATACGTGTATCTGTAGGGCTTGAGAGCGTTTATGATATCGCCTACGACATTACTTCTGCACTCAATAAACTTACATAATAACGAAAAAACGAGCATCATGCTCGTTTTTTAATAAGTTGAAGTGCCTTTATACACGTCTCCTCTAAATTCGAACAAATAGGAATTGAAGGGGCGATAGTAGAGACGGTCTTTTTAATATAACGAGCATTGCTAAATCCATTTTCTATACCAACGACCACCTTAATACCCTCGAGATAGCTACGCGCAACAGACCAGCCCAACTCAAAACGCGTAGTCTGCGCATACGCTCTCCCCGGCGTATGGCTTATTGGTTTTGCAAGCCAAAAAAGAATCACTCCATATTTTCCAGCATAATTTAAGTAATGATGCTCCCATTCTATCTGCGAATCATACAAATTTTCTGGAAAGTCGCCCTTCATAACCATAGGGTGACGAGGAGAGGCGATATGATGAACTTCGCGTTCCTGTATGATTTGTATAGCCTGATGTTGCCAATCAGGAGCGTCTTGTATAGGCCCCGCAAGAAAAATAAGCGGTCCTTTTATGTCTTTATATATAGGTGGCAAAAGTGTCTCTGCCATACCACTTTAGTGTACCATATTATGGTAAGATAAAAAGAGAAGAAAATATATGAAAAAGATAATTATTTTTTCACTTGTAGTAGGGACATTGTACTACTTCCTCGGCCATACAAGCGTATTATCATTCGTACGTCGTAGCTCAGCTTTTTCTTCGGTGAGGTCATTTGCCACCAGCGCCATTCAAGGAACGCGCGACTTTGTTTATGAACGCGTCGCAAACGTCGTAACACCCTCTATCGAAAAAGCGAAAGATGCTGCGCGCGAGGAAACATATCAAGCAGCAGATACGGTCGCCAAGAAAAGCGTGATAGCGCTTGGAAATATTCTTGGTATTCGAGAACAGGACGGTGGACAAGCAACTAACCAAATCATAAAACAAGAACCAGTTATTTTCCTTGACAAGACCCTCCTTTCCGGAGGAATCAAGGCAGACATTATAAATAAAAAAACACTTGAGGCGGCCGTTACGTTTTGTTCTGTCTACAACAAAGGGGAAGAAATTCGATCTACACTCCGTGTCTTTAGGGGAGGAAATGACAGTTACAACTCCTATATGGACTGGGGTGATGGAAACAAAACAGATCTAGGTACTCTCCCAGAAGGACGTGACGCATCGCTATCTCATGCCTATACAAAATCTGGAGAGTTTACCATTACTCTTCACGTCTCAGACGGCAAAGAAGAATACTTCCATAAACGTTCAATTTGTATTCGGTAGGCCCCGAGAGGCAATATATAACCCCCAGCTACTCCTGGGGGTTATTAAATTCCTTGTTATACCAATCATAAAGCTGATAACTTAACATCTCGATACTATCATTGCGCTCCCGTCGACGCCTTAAATATTCTTCTCTATTTTCTTCTAAACCTTGCCCTATTGGTTCCGGATATACATGTGCATAATAGGGTTTTTTTTGACGAACACCGCTTATCCTTCCCTTTTTGTATAATTTAGGAGTTTCTGTTAAATAATCCCAATAAATAGTAACCCCCATACTTTCCCAAAGCGACTTAATTTCCAATGCCTCCTCTGTCATGCCTATAGTAGCTATTTCAAACCCTACACCTGCCTTACGCAACGCCTTGGTAATGGTGCCCATTGAAGCCCAGCTATTAATTGCGTCGGTTACTACCAACGCCTTTCTGGACTCACTTTGTGGCATAGTAGGAAGAATATTTTCAACAAGCTCTGTGGTGATGTGTTCAATTTTTTGATCACCCAACTCTCTGCTTTCTCCATCTTCAATCTTAATGTTTCTTCCAGCGATAGGAACAAATCGTAATTTTGGTAGTCCCTTCTCTCTATAAATTCTATTAATCACTTTTAAGAAAACTAGAGAAGGAACTCTTCCTGAGGCCTCATCACTTACAAGAAGTTGATAATCTCCGCCTTCGAGACGTGGACGAATTTGTTCAAACAACCTCTTTATAGGTTCTCGTAGCTCCTCTATTTCCGGAACAAGCACGCCCTCTCTTTTTTTTTCTGCTGAAACATTAGTCAAAAATTCCTTCATAAAAAATTATTCAACAGTAATATTTCCAAAATCTCTCGCATCAAGGTGGTTATGATATCTCCATGTACCCACCTCGTTAAAGGTAAACGACCACGATGTTCCTGGTGCAAACCCCTTACAGGCATCAAACATATTTTTTGCCTCTTCCACACCACATTTTTGAATATCAGTATCAGGATAAGCACGATGCGAAGGATGCATAGCAGAAGCAACCCACATATTACGTGAACTCTTATTTTCAAAGATCACTGCCTCGCCTCTTTTAATAGAAAGAGAATTCGAAGAAAAACCAGAATCAGTATAGACAACAGCTGGTTGTGTTGTAACTTTTTCCGACAAAATCTGCTCAATGACCTCTGTATCTACCACCCGTACATTTTGTGGCTCAATCTCCTTTTTTGTACTACCAACGATATAGGCATAAATACCTCCCCCTACAAAAATAATAATCAATAAATTAATAAATGTTGATTTTGACATCATAAACGTCTCAAAAAATAATCCACGACCCATTTATTATATAGTGCGGACACCAAACAAAAAACCTTGACATTTTTTATGATTTATGCTACCTTAATACTATCAAAAAGAAGGAGGTACCTGAAAATGGTACAGCTCATCAGCAGAAACGAAGAGAAGGGGACGGCGCAGATCGTCGTCAAGGAGAAGGGTGTATCCACGACCCTCCATCTGCGACGGGAGCGCGGAGCCCCCGGAATCTTCAAGACGGCGGACATGCTGGTTGAGGAGACAAACGAGGACGGAGAAATCGTCACGCGGAGAATTCCGGGCGAGGAGTTCGATCTCTCGGGTCTCCGGCCTCTGATCAATACCCCCTCCCGCCCCTCGAACCCCGAGAAGGGCCAGGGCAAGGGCGGGGTCAAAAAGTCCAGGGAGCAGAAGCAAGCGGAGAAGGACGCCGCCCGCAAACCCGCAGGGAGGAAAGGCAAGGACGCCTAGCTCTCCCCGGAAAACTGAATAAAAAATAGAAGGCACTCCAGCGCGGGTGTCTTTTCATTTTTCTATATATGTAAATTTTGGCGGGCACGATGTCCGGAACTTTGAACCAAGAAAGTGGCTCAAATTCGCAGATATTGATAAAAGTATACAGGAATTAAGGGCTATCTACAAAGTTCATCCCGAATGGCTTGAGACACCAAAGCCAAAATCGATTGCTGGTAAAAATGAGGTGGACTATTCAATCAAGTAATACCTCGTACTCTCGCGTGGACGGACAGAATTTTTAGTGGCGACTATCTTGCTTTTTTACCCTTCAAAAAATTCTGTAGATGATCGAATGAATTCAAAGCATTTGATGGTTCTAATCCTAGCACAATAGCCATAAGTTGTTCAGTCAGCCGGATAAACATTTTCATCTCTTCAAGATCAACATTGTCCGGAATAGGGCCAAAATGAATTAAACGATTTCGCGCTTTAGTAATCCGCCTTATCTCTGCCCTTGCGACATCATCAATTTCTATTAAAAGATATTTGTGTAAAATAAAAGAAATTTTCCTATCGCCGCTTATTTTTTCAATACTTGCATCATCTAACCAATGGCGATTATGTAGGGTGAACAAGTGTTCCCAAACGGTCCAACAGAGTAAAAATGCAGGTTCTATATCATGCTCCCGCACAGCTTGACGAAAAGTAAAAATAAAATATCCAGTTCCATATTCATCCCGCCAAGCTTTCGATTGTAATGTTTGAAGGATAAGGCAAATAGTTTTTTCTAACCCCATGTCTAAATGATCGTAATCAAATACTGGGACATTTTTCATTTCGTCCTCTGTCTTAAATTCTCCAGTGGTTTTGTGCCTCCACTTCACATCGCGCTGTTCCGAAAGGCGAAATTGACCACCCCAAAAATGACCTCGCGGATCGGGTCGTAAGGGATATTTTTCTTCTCCCGGATTGAGAGCAAAAACATTTCTTCCGGTAAATAAAGTTATAAAGAGGAGCACATCTTGAAGTTTTGTAAATTTGCTCTCTTGAGCCCAAGGCAATATCGCTTCTTCCTCTTTGTCTAGGACTTCAACAATTGCTGTTTGCTGGTGAGTACCCGTCATCGGTTTGATCGGAAATTCACTCCCCGAAACTTCGATTGTGTGCTGTAAACCCGCAAACGCAGTCGCATAATCAGCAATTCGCTTAAATTTATATCCGGCCATATCGAGCGTATGGATATAGGCAGGAAATTCCAGATTATACACTGATAATTTTTTCATAAATCAAAATGGACTGTACTTATTCCAATCCTTTCTTTCTCGAATTTTTTTAATATAATCACCTTTCGCCCTATGCTCATCACCGAACGGAAAAAACCCATCCTGCAATGGTTTTTTAGCTAAAGGATTATGAACAACAACAAAGTTTTCCCCCATCTCTTCCGGTAGGCGAGGACTGTTTAAGATATTATCTGCACAATAAATTATCGCACTTATTCCAGCATGCTCTTCATCCTCAAAAAATAACATTGGGACATCATTACCGCTTCGTTTGCCGATTTTAGGTCGGCCAGTCCAAAAAGATTCTGGATTTTCTTGTCTTACACCTCCAACCATAATCCGTAGAGCTTGATGGCCGATGCCGAAAAGTGCTTTCAAGATTAATGGGAGGCCGGGATCAACATGATCAAGAGGAGAACGATTGAGTGCAATCACATATGATTCACTATCTTTAACAATTTTGTTTACTAATTCTGTTTGATATTTCTTAAACTTTTTATCAAGTGCATTAGATATGCGGAGCAACATTTTTTCTTCGGGTACATCCGTTACAATACCGTGAGCCATTTCTGGCACCTTATCACTTCCTTTTCCCTTATCGGTTACAATCGCCTCAATCCAAGTTAATCGGCTATCTTTTTCATCCTCGGGTGTGGGTAGAAGTTATAAATATCCACCGGGTCGAAGTCCGGCCGGAAGGTTATTTTTTCGGTGGCCGTCTTGAATATAAGTTTCTTGATCTTATCGATCATGCCTATCTCTTTTTGTCTCTTTTTCTTGGTCTCTTTACGCAGGAAGTCTTTGCCGATGGTAGTACCGCAGATAAACACCTGCAGGAAATAATCGATCAGGTCGTCGCTCATTCCTATTTCCCACAGCCACAGGATCAGGTCTTTTACGGCGTCGCTGTTTTTTCCCTCAAGCTTGAAATCGGGAGTAATGCCGACAGTCTTTTGTAAAAAGGTTTTGATGTATGCAAAAACTTGAGGAATGAAAACGTTGGATTGCCACACTTCGCCGTCGGTGGTCTTTTCCAATTCCTCGGCTCTGTCGCCGTTGTACGATGAGAACAGCTTATACGCCCGGTCAAATTCGGGCTTGAAATAGTACAGGAAGTTTTTCTTTGCTTCGTCGTACTCGCTATTGAATTTTTGTAGTTGTTTGGTGGTGGCCATATTAATAAAGTTTCATTGATCGACCTTTGGTTTGTTTGGGCATTTCGCTTGGTAGTTCCTTGAGCCCTTGCCAGGCGAGCATTGCCGAAATAAGGCAGTCGTCTTTTTGTCCTGATTCCGCTCCCATGCCGTACCGGTTGCTTTCATTGGTGTGCACGAATGTCATCATCTGGCTTACGGTCACCGGGTTTGACAATCCGATGTCATCGTCCCGGAGTCCGGCAATAAAGTCATCGACCATGAGAGGCTTGGTGGTTTGGCTGGTTTTCCATCCCAGCTCTTTTCTCTTGGTGTTCGTCGCTTTATCAAATATCGTCCGCTGGTAAATATTCGTGTATTCGGTCTTGAGAGCGTTTAGCACCGCCAGTCCATGATTGTTTAT
>CAYIOQ010000026.1:0-10644 GCA_964365055.1 uncultured Candidatus Saccharibacteria bacterium
TGAGGTTGAATATAGAGGCAAAAATATTTATGAAGTGTTACGCATGACGGTTGAGGAGGCGTTAGCTTTTTTTGAAGATATTCCGTGGTTGTACGATAAATTTAAGATTTTAAATGAAGTGGGTCTTGGATATCTTGAGTTGGGACAATCGGCGACGACCTTATCTGGAGGTGAGGCACAACGCATCAAACTTGCCGCAGAGCTAGGGAAGCGAGATACACGAAGGACGTTATATTTGCTTGACGAGCCAACTACAGGACTTCACTTTTCTGATATTGAAAAATTGCTCGATGTATTGCAGCGTCTCGTGGGCCGTGGAAACACCATCGTGATTATAGAACATAACCTCGATGTTATTAAGACGGCAGATTGGGTGATCGATCTTGGTCCCGAGGGGGGAGAGCGTGGAGGAAAAATTCTTGCCACAGGTACGCCAGAGGATATTGCAAAAAATGCCCATAGTGTGACAGGTCAGTATCTCAAAAAGCACATGTAATAGTTTTCTTTGTCATTCCCGACCCGATCGGGAATCCAGTCGTTTTGTCATCCTTGTCTTGAGCATGCCGAAAGAGAAGGACCTCTCAATATCTCGCCCCACTCAAACCAACGCTCATCTCAAAGGGGGCTTTTACAACCCCCTCATCATAGCGATAACACGTGACTCCCCCTTGAGGACTCGTTTATGGTCTGAGTGGAGCTCGGAGAATTTTACATGGAGGTTATGGACATAATTTGACTTTTAAGGTATTCTCAACCTAGGTCATTGAAGGAGGAGAATACGATATGAAAAAAGTTACTATTGGGTTCTTGTTTATGATTTTGTTGACTAGTGCTATTTGTTACGCTGGAGCGCCGACAACCTGTGATGTTACTCTCGGTGCATACAGTACTCACAGTGATCTCCGTAATGCCATCAAGAAATATAAAGAAAATCGGATAGGAGAAGAGGTTAGCAATATTTTTGAAAAGATTCCCTTGGTAAAGACTAAAAAAGAAGCTTATCTTATCTGGCTTACTGTTGGAGAAGATGAGATAGATGGTCTTGGCTTTAAGCATGGAGCTACATACAAAAAAATAGTAGCTCGTGCCAAGAAAATAAGGTTGGAACTTTGCCCCCCAGAAGTAGGCCCCCTACTAATGATAAGAGAAAGAAACCCAGGGGAAGGCAAGGGCATTATCGCTATGAGACCAATTGTTGCTTCGAACGGAAAACCTGCTATCTTTGCGATCAATGAGGACGAAAAGCACTGTTCCCTACATCTCGTTGATGGAGATCCAAATAAGTTTTGGAATAGTAATACTCGTTTTGTATTTAGAAGTTTTCAGCCTTAGATGTTTAAATGAAGTAAATTATAAAAGAAATAGACCGTTGGTATTTTCCAGCGGTTTTTGTTTTTTGGCAGGGTATGGACAAGTTTATTATTTTGCAGTAGAACGAAGATAGGTCATTTATATGTGTTGAGGAGGGATTATCATGGGTAGTGAGATGAGTCCTATTGTTCCCGAGGGGTATCATATTACACCAAGTCATATTGATACGTCGAAGAATTTCATGGGTGCGTTTGATAAACTCGGAAGAGAAGTTTTTGCCTGTGCTCTTGTCATTTATTGCCAATATAAGGGATATTGGATAAGCATGGATCATGTTACGATAAAAGATATTTGTGGCCAGCTTGGTGCAAATATTTATTTTTTTGATTGGTTTCTCGAGCAGCATCTTATGGCACGTGACCGGTATAATAAGTTTTGTCTTACCGAAGCGTTCGTAAAACGATGCCATGAGGTGTCACCTAAAAAGAACTAGTTGAATGGGGGTGATTACGTGGAGAGTGAGTGCTTTGGTATTATTTTTTATGACAAGCTTGTTCCTCATGAGGAGGGTGTTGCGCTTGAGGGAGGAATTGTTATCTTTCCAGAGGATATGATCCAAGGTGTTGATTATATAAATGAGACTCTTTATGTAATCACTGGCTGCAGTTTTTTTGACAATAGAGAACGGTGGGTGGTTCAATGGAATCCATATTTTGCTATACAGATCCCCGCGCAAAAAATAAAAGACATTGTTGTCTGTTAAGAGATGAGACCTTGCAATGAGGCCTCTTTTTTATCACAATGATGGCAATGAAAGACACAAAAGCATTTAAAGAATTCCAAAAGATAGTTTGGAATTATTATAAAAAACATAAACGAGAAATGCCGTGGCGAGACACCGTTGATCCATATAATATTGTCGTTTCGGAGATCATGCTTCAACAGACACAAGTAAAACGTGTACTAGAAAAGTACCCGCTTTTTATAAAAGCGTTCCCTGATTTTAAAAGTCTAGCAAAAGCACCTCTTTCGCATATATTAAGGGCGTGGCAAGGGATGGGATACAACAGGCGCGCAATAGTGCTTAAAAAAATAGCAGAAAAAGTAACGAATGAATACCAGGGAATATTACCAGATATACCAGAGGTTCTTATAACTTTTCCGGGTATTGGAAAAGCGACCGCGGGGTCAATCGTCGCCTTTGTGTTTAATAAGCCTTCGGTTTTTATTGAGACAAATATAAGGCGAGTTTTTATCCACCATTTTTTTAAAGGAAAGAAAAAAATAGAAGATGGGGATATTTTGAAATATGTAAAATATACGGTTGATAAAAAAAGACCACGGGAATGGTATTGGGCGTTGATGGATTATGGTACGCATCTTGGTGAAACAATGCGTGCAAAAAATCCAAATATAAAAAGTAAGTCCTACAAAAAACAATCAAAGTTTGAAGGATCAGATAGAAAAATTCGTGGAGCGATTTTAAAAATACTTATCAAAGAAGGAAAGAAATCAAAAGAGAAAATAATAGAACAAATGAAAGAGAAACCCGCACGCATAGAAAAAATTTTAACAGGCTTAGTAAAAGAGGGTTTTTTACGATACACAAAAAATTATTATTTACTCAAATAACATATTATCTTATCGGGCCATTATGACATGTCATAATGGGATGTGGTTGCATAATGAGATTTGTGTTAAGTGGGGTATTTAGGGTATTTGTAGAAAATGAAAAGCTGCCCTGAGGAGGACAGCTGAATTTTTTGGAGATTGAAAAATGGTTTCTACGAACCCGAGTTAGAGCTCAGATACTTAGCGAGACCAAGCACGCCAAGGGCACCGAGAAGGGCCATACCAGAGCTTTGCATTACGTTAGCGCAGGTTCCTGCAAGAGCTACAACAGCACCCCATGCCGGACCAGCCAACATATACACGATAGCAAGAGTTGCAACAAGGGCCATTACTTGGAAAGCATAACCACTTGCCGCACTAACACCACCACCAAGGCTTTTGAGGGCGTCCATTTTTGTCACCTCCTTTATTTATAAGTTGTCGAGGGTCTATTAATTAGTATAGGGTAATAGGGGTGGCGTGCAATATTGCGTGTGGATAACTTTTGTGTCATAAAGAAAACCATGAAATATGATAATTTTCCTACTACACCTGGTGTATATCTCATGAAAGATAAGCATGGGGTTTTGTTGTATGTTGGGAAGGCTGCGAATTTGAAACGACGTGTTGGTAGTTATTTCAATCGTTCGCATGAAATGCGAATCGAGTCGATGGTGTCTCAAATTCATTCGATTGAATATAGAAAGACAGAAAGTGTGCTCGAAGCATTGATACTCGAAGCAGAGCTTATTAAAAAACACCAGCCGCCATTTAATGTGCGGGAAAAAGATGATCGAAGTTTTTTGTACGTAGAAATTACAAATGAGGATTTTCCACGTGTACTTCTTGTACGTGGAAAGTCCTCTATATTTGGAGAACGATTTGGTCCTTTTGTATCAGCACATGATATACGAGAAGCTACGCGTATATTGAGGCGAATCTTTCCTTGGAATATACATACACAAGAAAAAATAGGGAAAGGGAAACGATCCTGTTTTGATTATCAAATAGGGCTATGTCCAGGCACGTGTATTGGTGCACTATCACAAAAAGAGTACAAGAAAACAATAGGGCACCTCGTTTTGTTTTTTAAAGGAAAGAAAAAAAGGATAGTAACAGAACTAGAAAAAGAAATGGCGCAAGTAAGTAACGCACTTGACTTCGAAAAAGCGATAAAGCTAAAACGTCAACTTTTCTCATTGCGTCATATTCAAGATACAGCTCTAGTTTCTGACTCGTCCATTTCGGTTCCAGATTCTAGATTCCAGATTCTAGATTTCGTTCGTATCGAAGGTTACGATATATCAAACATTTCTGGAACATCAGCGGTCGGTTCTATGGCGGTATTTATAAATGGAAAACCAAAAAAAGATGAATATAGAAAATTTAGAATTAAAACGGTCGCGGGAGCAAATGATGTGGCGATGCTTGAGGAGGTGTTGAGACGACGTTTTACACATTCTTGGCAACAACCAAATATTATTCTCATCGATGGCGGATTGCCTCAGGTGCACCGTGCGGAAAAAGTGTTGCGAGATTTTAAAATTAAAATCCCTGTTGTGGGTATCGCGAAGGGGCCTGATCGTAAGAAAAATGAGTTCATCGGAGATACGAGTGGGCATAATGAGGGTATCCTTATTAAAGTTCGCGATGAAGCACACCGTTTTGCAATTACATATCATAAGGTGGTGCGAAAACATAATATGTTTCACTCATAATCTTACTATGGAAATCGGATTTCCATAGTTGTGGAGCAAATGAAAAGCCCTCGATGAGAGCTTGTGCATAGTTTTATTCGTTTTCTGTTTCCTGCTCTCTTTTTCTTTTCTTTCGTGTGCAGTACTTGCAGAGACAGGGCTGTTTACGTCGTTTCATGTGCGAAACAATTCCGTGAGCTACTCGCAAGATGCCACGTAGGCGTTTTGCTACCTTCCGCATCATAGCTATTGACCTCCTCCTGGAATGATAAGATAATAGAATGTTTATTGATTTATGTCAACGAGTTGTGTAGACTTGTATAATTATGAGTTCAAAACTTTCTATTGGCATTGTGGGTCTTCCTAACGTGGGGAAGTCAACATTATTTAAGGTTATTACGAAGCAATCTGTGGTTATTGCGAATTACCCTTTTGCGACTATTGATCCTAATGTGGGTGTAGTTTCTGTTCCCGATGAACGGCTTGATAAGCTCGCGGTACTTAGCAATTCAAAACAGATTATTCCTGCGGTTGTTGAGTTTTATGATATTGCAGGACTTGTGAAGGGGGCAAACCAGGGCGAGGGGCTAGGAAATCAATTTTTATCTCACATACGTGAGGTGCGCGCAGTGGTACAGGTAGTGCGTTGTTTTGTAGACCACGACATCGTCCATGTGGAGGAGGGGGTAAACCCACTACGTGACATTGAAATTATCAACACCGAACTTATTTTAAAAGATCTTGAAACGATAGAAAAAAGAATGCAGAAGCTTGAGGGGGAGGCTCGTACGGGTGACAAGGAGAAGGTGAAAGATTTTGAAACGGCAACATTGGTACGAGACGGATTACGAAGAAATATTCTTGCGCGCAATATTGAGGGAGGTGTGGTTGATGAACTTATTATTTCCGAACTTAATCTTTTGACGGCAAAGCCACAAATTTATCTTTTTAATGGAGAAGAGGAGGATGTACCCGATGAACTTAAAAAGTATGTGCAGGGACTCAATGCGGGTTATCTTGTGGTGAACGTGGCGCTTGCTGACGATATTCACGAATTAATTAAAAAAGCATACGAGGTGCTTGGGCTTATTAGTTTTCTTACTACTGGTGAAGATGAGACGCGAGCGTGGACAATTACACGCGGTATGAAGGCGCCACAGGCAGCCGGAGTAATTCATACTGATTTTGAACATAAATTTATTAGGGCAGAAACCATCGCTTGGGATAAGTTGCTCGAGGCGGGGGGGTGGAGTGAGGCGAAACAGAAGGGATGGTTGCGCGTTGAGGGGAAGGAGTATGTGATGCTGGATGGAGATGTTGTAGAAATAAGACACGGGTAATTAGTCTTTGAATCATACTATACCCCTCCTCACACGTTCGGATCCCCAGCGGTATCCTTACTCTGTCCTCCGGCGCTTCGTTGTCAACCCAACTCATTTTGATTCGGGGTTGACAACACCCTGCTACGCGCCTTCGGAATGGTTCGGAAGAGGTATCGTATGATTCAAAGTAGTACATAAGATATTTATGGAATTTAAGATTGTTAAAAAATCGAAGAAGAGTGGGGCCCGTTTGGGTATTTTAAAGACATCACACGGAGAGGTGGAGACGCCTGCTTTTGTTCCTGTGGCTACGCAAGCGACTATTAAGACTCTTACTTCCGCCGAGGTGGAAAAAACAAAGAGTCAACTTCTTATTGCAAACACCTTCCACCTGCATTTAAAACCGGGAGAGGCGATTGTTAAAAAGATGAAGGGGCTCCATGAATTTATGCAGTGGAAGAGACCTCTTATGACAGATTCTGGGGGGTTTCAGGTGTTTAGTTTGGGATTTGGTATGGATACGCAGGTGGGGAAGGTGCTCAAGTTCTTTCCGGGGACACAAACAGAGGTTCTTCAACAAAATGCTCAACCAAAAACAGTAAAAATTTTATCTGATGGAGTACGTTTTCGTTCACCCATCGACGGAAGAGAACTATTTATTGGTCCAAAGGAATCAATACACATCCAAGAGGCTTTAGGTGCTGATATGATTTTTGCTTTTGACGAGTGTACGTCGCCACTTGCCACATACGAATATATTAAAGAGTCACTAAAGAGGACGCATGAGTGGGAAAAGACGTGTTTGAAGGTCAAAAAGAGTAAACAGGCATTATTTGGTATAGTACAGGGTTCACGATTTAGAGATTTACGCGAAGAGAGCGCTTCTTATATTGGTGGACTTCCTTTTGAAGGGTTTGGAATAGGAGGAGATTTAGGGTCCTCGAAGAAGACGATGAGAGATATTTTAAATTGGACTATGCCTCACCTTCCTGAGGAAAAACCTCGTCATCTTCTGGGCATTGGATATCTTGAGGATATGGAGATGGTTATTAAAGCCGGAGTAGATTTATTTGATTGTATTGTACCGACTCATTATGCACGGCGTGGTATCGCGTTTACCCATACGGGGAAACTTAATATGTCGAAGACGATCTTTTTGAACGATAAGAAACCTCTTGATCGTAAGTGTAAGTGCGAGGTGTGTGCAATTTACACGAGGAGTTATATTACACACCTCTTTAAAGCAAAGGAAATTACCGCATTGCGCCTTCTTACTACGCACAATCTTTTTTATTATAATACCTTCGTAGAGGGCATACGCACGAAGATTAAAAATGATAGACTATAGATGTAATTGTCTGATATAACTACATTATGAGGAGATTATTGTCAGTGCTTAAGAAAATTAAAAATGTTTTGAAGGAGGAGTCTCTCCAAAAGTCGCACGATGATAAGATGCGACTTTTGGAACTTATTTTGAAGCTTGCGAGCAGGCGAAAAAAAATGTTTGGCCTTTTTGTTATATTTGGGTGGGAAAAGAAATGGAATGATCTCTATGCAGTATTTCCTGATTCGTCACAAGATCTTTTTTCAACTACAGAGCAGAGCATCTTTGATGAAAAGAGTTTAAAAAAGATTTCTGCTACGGTAGATTTTGATGGTGCCATTCTTCTAAACCATGAGGGCACAATTCTCCATTCGGGTGTTATTCTTGAGGGGCTTCGTCCAAGTAGGCTTGCTCTTGCAATAGCGCCTATAGATACGAAAGGAGATTTTTCAGTACGTCTTGGATTTAAGAAAAAAGTTCATGCGCGACACATGGCTGCTATTCACGAGTTCCTATGAATTGGAGGGTACTACTGTGTATACTGTGTCTGAAGAGACGGGTGACGTGCATATGTTTGAAAATGGAAAAATAGTATTTTCAACCGTTGACGGTGAAACGGGACGTAGTAACTAGTATTTAGTATCTTGTATCTAGTATGCTCGACGAACCTAAAATAAAGTCTTTTACTGATCTCTATGCGTGGAAAGAAGGGCATAGGTTGGTACTAATGATTTATAAAATGACCGAAGATTTTCCAAAAAGAGAAGTATTTGGGTTAACAAGTCAGCTGAGGCGCTCTGCGGTATCGGTTACTTCTAACATCGCTGAAGGATTTAGTCGAAATACTAATAAAGATAAATATCAATTTTATATCATCGCTCAGGGCTCTTTAACTGAATTACAAAATCAACTTCTTGTCGCGAGGGACATTGGATACATAAAAAATGGAGAATTTAAGATTGTTGCTGATCAAACAGTTTCTACTAATAAGCTTTTAAATGGTTTGAAACGTATCAAGGTTAATTAAATACTAGATACTAACTACCAAATACTAAATACACGTATGCAGGCAGTTATTCTTGCGGCAGGTGAGGGGAGGAGGTTGAGGCCTCTTACCGACAATGTTCCAAAACCCATGGTGCGTATTCTTGGGAAGCCAATTCTCGAATACACACTAAGCATGCTTCCTAAAGAAATTGATGAAGTCATTTTGGTTGTGGGGTACAAGGGTCAGGTTGTTAAGGATTATTTTGGTTCTTTATATAAGCATTTTGCACTTCGCTATGTCTTGCAAGAGACTCCTATGGGTACGGGGCATGCGCTTGAGCTCACCAAACCTTTTCTTAAAAAAGGAGATTTTCTTTTCCTTTATGCAGACGATTTATATAGTCGTGAGGACATTGAGGAGTGCGTACGTTCCGCGCACCAAATGGTTTTAGTAAAAGAAGTTGTTCATCCAGAACGTTTTGGTGTTTGCACTCTTGGAAAAGACAATCGAATTTTAGATATTGTTGAGAAACCAGAAAATCCGACATCAAATCTTGCCCTCGTTGGTGTTCATAAGCTTTCTATTGATCTTTTCAAAATTCCTAAGGTACAACTTCCAAACGGAGAGTATAATCTTACGGGGCAGATAGCGAATTTTTCTCATACTACACCCATCTATGCTCTTCGCGCCCGTTTTTGGCACCCCATTGGATATCCCGAAGATGTGGTGGAGGCAGGGCGTTTATTGTTGAAAAATTAATTTTTTGAAAAATTAAAATCTAGTTTTAGGAGATTTCCTGAGTTGAGATAGAAGAGTGTGTTGCTATCTTCGTGATAGAAATAATCAGGAACGTCGGTACTTATAAGAAGTGTCTCAAGGGGGGTACGATTATCGGTTTCAAAAAAATAAAGTTCTTTTTCGCTTGTATAGCCAAAAAGGTGAGCGTTGTCTCTATACCATGTGAGATTTGTGACGGGGAGCTCTACGTAGAGGGTATCTTTTTGTCCCTCTTCTTTGCGCGATTCTTCATCTTTTACAATCCAATAAAGAATGGGGGTGTTACCTTTGGTGTATGCAAGTTTTCGTGAATCGAAAGCGAATGACGGGGAAGTTGCGTTCGTGTCGAGAAGAGAGAATTTTCCTGTTTCTTTGGTACTAATAAAAAGTTCTCTTGAAGTGACGTTGGATAATACGAATGTTTTTTCGTCAGGACTTATAAGGATATTCCATTGGTCTTTTGCGTGTGAGGTGACCGAAGAAAGTGGCTCTAGGGTAAGTTTGTTTACGTTTTTTGTGATGAGGTGTTCAGAATAAAGTTGTCCTTTGTTGTCGAGAAAAATAATACTTGACCCTTGCACGGTTACCGTGAGCGGATTTATGTCTGTCAGCAAAACTGATTGTGCAGTAAATGGATCAAAGACGTAAACACCATTTTTAACTGTTTGTATAATAAGTTTTTTTTCAAATGGGTGAGGGTATATATTTGCGATGGTCGATTTTATGGATGAAGCAATGGATGACAGGGAGCGTGGAAAGGCGGTTGTTACGTTAATCGTTTTTTCTCCAGACACAAAAAGAATCGATTTTGTGGTGGGAGTGGTATAGAAAAAAGAAGTGTTATCAGAAAGCCATGTAATACGTTGAGCGTCTTTTTCTTTTATTGTTTTTATGACATCGCCCGCATCTAAACTATAGAGGGTAAGCGATTTCTCGCGTGGGTCGGGGAGGAGAATGTTTGCTGTGTTTTTTGAAATAGAAAACGATTTTAATTCAAATATTTTTTGGAATAATGATTCCGGCGTAAGAGGGTTCGGAATGAGAAGGGTTGATTTAAATGAGGTTACGATACGGGGAAGGACGGTAAATTGTTTTTTCCACGAACGATAGCCTTCTTTTTTAACTTCGAAAGTATATGTCCCTGGTGTAAGACTAGGAATAAAAAGTTCGTTTGTTACAGCATATTGTTTTGAAAAATGTTTTCCATCAAGCGTAACATCGTAATTCGGGATATTTGTTTTCACAAAGGCACCCCCCACCTTTTCCATTTTCCCTGTTTCGAGATTTAGGCGATACCCGCTTACAAAAAGAATAGTGCCTGTCCCCCCAACGATAAAAAGGAATACAAAAAACCAAAAAATAGTTGCTCGAGTTCGTGTTGTCATAAGTAATATTAAGTCTAAAGGTTTTTGAGGCATTTTTGTAGTATTGACAAATCAACAAAAACTGGTATACCTGAATCAGTACAACGATGTGTTCTCTCGCAAGGGAGAATGTGTCAAAAACAAAAAAGGAGATAGGTAGAAATGACTACGACGTCTGACATCAGTGTAGGAGTAATAACCTTGCCCCACAATAAGGTATATGAGATAATAAGGTATTATTCACTCA
>CAYIOQ010000027.1:0-10466 GCA_964365055.1 uncultured Candidatus Saccharibacteria bacterium
CGATATGTGGCCTATCCAGTACTATTTCGGTAACAGTTTCAATGGCCTATAACGCGGGGTTTTAATTTTTGTGGAAGTGGTGTATTCTTTAGGAAGTACTTTAAGAAATGAGGACGCTCGGTATGGATGATATTCTTTCTATTCCTTTGCGTGATGCTATTTTGTACCTTGAGAAGCAGTTTGGGAGGAGATTTGTTTTGTTTGTGAGCCGGTGCGAGGGGGATTTTTCTTATCTCATGAAGGTACCTATGGGTATTGAGGATGAGATGAGGCTTCGGTTTACTTATGGTGTTAGTAATGTCCTCGTAATTGTATATGGAAAAGAGTGTGCGCGAAGTTGGCTTTTTGGTACTAACCAGACGTTGGATAACAGAGCGCCCGTTTCTTGTTTGCGTGATACGAGGTCCCTAGAGACTCTTAAGGAGGTCTTTGTTGCAGCAAAGAGTTTTTGTTGTCAGTGATAGTAAAAGTGGAGCCCTAACAGGCTCTTTCTGTTTTTAAATTGTAAACGCATGATTATATGTGGGGAGATATTGCAGAAGAGGGGATGTTTTGCGGTTCATATTTGTGTAGAATAGTGATATATGCGAATTACATTTTTTGGTGCCGCGGGAGGTGTTACGGGGTCTAAGCATCTTATCGAGGTTGGGGGTTATAAATTGCTTTTGGATTGCGGATTGCATCAGGGGAAGAGGAGCGTAGCAGAAGAATTAAACAGAAACCTGCCTTTTGGTGCTGATGAAATTGATGCTGTAATTCTTTCACATGGTCACCTTGATCATTGTGGCGCGCTTCCCATCTTGGTGCGTGAGGGTTTTTCAGGAAGTATATATTGTAGCGATTCTACTGCAGATATCGTTCGTTGTATGCTTGAAGATTCCGGCATGCTTCAGGAGCAGATCGCGAATGATTTGAATAGCAAACGAACTGAGGGGGAGTTCATTACGCCTCTTTATACGCAGGAGGATGCAAAGCGCGTTTTCTCTCATCTTGTACCACATCCCTATGTACGCGAAAGCCATTCGTGGATTATTTTGAACGAGAACATTCGGTTTAAGCTATATGACGCTGGGCACATTCTTGGTTCTTCGGTGATTTTGCTTGAGGTACGAGAGGGCGGTGTGACAAAGACGTTGGCATTTACTGGGGATTTGGGGCGGGAAGATGTACCGATAATCCATGTGCGTGAATATATTGAGGAAGAAGTCGATACGCTTGTTATGGAGTGTACCTATGGGAATAAAAATCACAGACCTATTTCCCACGTTGCCGGCGATCTCAAAGAGATTATCAACACCATTGTTCGCAGTAGGGGGAAGGTTATTGTTCCCGCTTTTTCTTTGGGGAGAACTCAGGAGCTTATTTATGCATTACATAAACTCTTTGACGCACACGAAGCTCCTCGTATACCTATTTATATCGATAGTCCACTTGCGCAAAGTTTTACGGAGATTTTTTCACGTCACCAGAAGGATTTTAGTGATATGGTGATGCATGAGTTTAAAACAAAAGGAACGTCTCCTTTTATATTTAAAGACCTCACTTATACACGTGATGTTGAAGAGTCAAAGATACTTAATAAAAAAGAGGGGCCACTTATGGTAATTTCTGCCTCGGGTATGTCGGAAGGGGGGCGTGTGCTCCACCACCTCAAACATGGGGTGGAGAATCCAAATAATATTATTTTAATTACGGGTTATCAGGCAGAGGATACGTTGGGAAGAAAGATAAAGGATGGGATAAGTCCTGTTATGATTCTCGGTGAATTACATAAGGTACGGGCACAGATAAGAGTACTTGATGAGTTAAGTGCTCACGCAGATCAGTCGGGGCTTCTTTCGTATTTCGCACACACAAAAGGAGTTAAGAATTTGTTTTTAGTGCACACCGAAACACCACAGGCAACAACGTTTAAGGAGATGGTAACAACGCTATATTCTTCTCTCCGTGTCGAGATTCCTACACGAGGCGACTCTTTTGAGGTATAATAGAGGAAAGGTCGTATATATTAGTATTTTTATCTTTATGCCATTTATACAAAAATTATTTTTATTTTCTACCAGAATAGTGTTGGGATGGATGTTTTTTTATGCGGGGTATACAAAGTTGGTTAATCCAGCATGGTCTGCAGAGGGGTACATAAAGGGAGCGAAATCTTTTGTTGGGTTTTATCAAACATTGCTTGATCCATCCATTCTTCCTATCGTCAATTTCCTTAACGCGTGGGGGCTTACTCTTTTGGGAGTTTCGTTGATGTTTGGTGTTGCTGTACGCTTAAGTTCCGTTTTGGGTGCTTTGCTTATGTTTCTTTATTATGGCGCCGTGTTGCAGTTTCCTTATCCAAATCCACATGCCTTTATTGTAGATGAACACATTATTTATATAAGCGTGTTGTTGTTGCTCGCAAGTATGAGGGCGGGTAGGGTGTGGGGTTTGGAGAGGTGGTGCGCAAGTCTTCCTATTTGTTCTCGATTTCCTCGTTTACGCGAGTGGCTTGGATAATCTTAAGAGAAATTTAAAACCAGCACGTTGTGCTGGTTTTTGTTGTTATTCTAACAAGATTCGAAGTTTGGTGGTCCTGAACAATTATCGCCCATGGCTGTCATTGATTTTGCGGCTCTGCGTTCTGCGATTTGTGCTTGCCACGTAGTTCCTTTTGCGCACTCAAATCCTTCTGCACTAAGAATGAGGAAACTGCATACGTTTGTCCCTTGTCCGAGTTTGCATACTATTTTTGTATGGTTGATCAGAAGTATGTTTCGTTTCATTTTGTTCTCCTCCTTTCTTTTGTATCAAGCGTTAAAGTGGAAGTTTCGGTACGAGCATATACATAAAGTAGATAAGTCCTCCGGTAAGTCCGACATAATAGGCAAACCATTTCATTTTAGTACCCGCAGGAACGACATAAGGTGATGCTTTTTCTTTTTCTTCGGACGTTTCTTGCCTACCATGTTTTAATATAAGGTAAAATACGGTGTTGAGGAAGGTGGCGAGACCGATGTCGAGATTATTGAGCCATTGGGGTTGGTTTCCAATACCGAGATACATAAGAATGATCATAATAATTTCGCATGTAACCCCTAGTACAAACTTTGCGCGATCGCTCACGTTCATGTCTGACATTACAAGGATCCAAATAAGGAGCATTCCGGGTTGTTGTACAAGAACAGTAAGACTAAGAAGGGTAAACACACCGATCCATTTGAACCACGGGCCAATAACTTTCGTGACTCGACCCCCATCAAGAGGTGAGAGGGGGATAAGGTTAAAGAGGTTAAGAAAGGCGGCGACGTAGCTCAGGGCGAGGAAAAAGAGATATTTATCGGGATTGAGAAGGTAAATGCCGTATGCACCAAGCGCGGCAAGTGATCCAAGGAGCGGACCTCCGTATCCTACAAAAGCCTCTTCTTCTGGATTATCGAAGGTGGGCGCAAAGATTGCCGCCCCCAAAAAGGGGATAAATATAGGACCGGATATTTGAAACCCCTTCATGTTGAGGGCGATAACGTGCCCCATTTCGTGAATGAAAAGCATGACAACGAAACCGAGCGCAAACCACCAGCCCCAGATAAATGAATAGGCAAAGACTGATATTACCATTGAAAGAGCAACCCAGATGAACTTTGTGAACTTGAGGAATTTCAGCGCCTGAAGCGCTTTGAGGAGCTTTCCGCCCTTAAAGATGATTGCGATAATAGAGCTTACGGGAAATCGTTTTTTCTGCATGGTCCACCTCTTTCGTTTTGTTTTTCAAGAACCTACAATACTTATAAAACAAATCTTTTATATTGTAAAGGATTTGTTTTTATGCACAAAAATCTTGTGCATATTTTTTTATTTGTTATACTACTAATATCTATCTGTCTATTCGTTTATGCACTCACATATTAAAAATTCTCTGGGTATTACAAGCAGTCTCGCCATTCTTGTTGTGGCTTTTTCTGGATATATGTATGTGCAATCATATGGAAGGTCAATAGATGTGAAAAGTTTTACTGTTTCTGCAGAGGGGAAGG
The DNA here is from genome assembly GCA_964365055.1 of uncultured Candidatus Saccharibacteria bacterium. Lineage (GTDB taxonomy): Bacteria > Patescibacteriota > Minisyncoccia > UBA6257 > JACRHW01 > JACRHW01. The sequence continues at coordinate 4,017 of CAYIOQ010000027.1, forward strand.
CTGTTGCTTTGCCCGATATAGCCAAGTTTTCGTTTAGTGTCATTACTGAAGGGGGGAAGGATTTGGCGAGTCTTCAAAACGGAAATATCAAAAAGGTAAATGGGGCAATCGCTTTCGTGACGTCAAAGGGTGTTGATAAAAAAGATATTAAGACGACGGGATATAACGTCGTACCCCGCAATGAGTATAGTACCTGTTCTTATGGACCGGAGGCGAAACCATGCCCTCCCCCAGCAACTGTTGGATATACCATCTCACAAAGTGTGCAGGTGAAGGTGCGTGATTTCGATGTTGTGGGGGATATTCTTTCTGGCGTGGTTGAGAAGGGGGCTAACTCTGTATCCCAACTATCTTTTGTTGTAGACGATGAAACGAAATATAAAGAACAGGCTCGTACCGAGGCCATAGAAAAAGCAAAGAAACAGGCTGCTGATATTGCAAGCGCGGGTGGGTTTAGGTTGGGGAAGGTTGTTTCTTTGGAGGAGAGAGTGGGTACGCAGCCTTATTACGGCGCATATGATAGCTACTCTATGGGGGTATCAAAATCAATGGAAACAGAGGCGCCTCGTATAGAAGCGGGCTCAAATGAAATAAGGGTAAATGTTTCCGTTACTTACGAGATCAATTAATTGTTTTAGTTTATGTTGAAACGGCTGGCGTTTGGGGCCACCCAGTGGGTAGGCACCCCCTTTTCTATTCTTGTCCATACCTTATTTTTTGTAGGGATTTTTGGTTTGCGTTTTTTTGGGATAAGTACCGACAGTATTCTTCTTATTCTCACCACCCTCGTTTCGCTTGAGGCGATTTATTTGGCTATCTTCATTCAGATGACGGTGAATCGAAGCATGGAGAGTCTTGCTGAGGTGGAAGATGATATTGAGAGTATCGAAGAGGAGGTGAAAGAACTTGGTGATGATGTGGAGGATATTTCTGAAGACGTGAAGGGACTTGAACAGGATATGGACAAGATTCAAGAGGATGACGAAGAGGATGAAAGTGCCACCAAAATGACACTTGAAAAGATCGAGGCGGGTCTACAAAAACTTTTGGCGGACATCGAACAACTCAAGCAGAAATAAAAGGGATGGATATTACACAGTTTCTTCAGACATTTGGATACGTTGGGATTACCAGTCTTCTCATCGCGGAGACCGGTTTGCTTGTTGGGTTCTTTTTACCTGGAGATACCTTGTTGTTTGCAATTGGTATTTTGGTTTCACAAAATATTTTTACACTTCCCGTTGCTGTCTTTTCGATTGTTGTTGGTGCGCTGATCGGAGATGTACTGGGGTATATTATTGGTAGGATTGCTGGGCCAAGGGTTTTTTCACGGAAAAATTCTCTTTTTTTTGATAGTGACCACGTTGAAACCACTCGGGAGTTTTATAAAAAGCATGGATCACTCGCGGCGCTTATTGGCCATTTTTTCCCTATTGTGCGTACCGCGGTACCAACTTTTGCAGGTGTGGGACATATGCCGTTTTTGCAATTTTTCCTTTATGATTGCGTAGGAATAGCCGTGTGGACTGCTTGTTTTGTTTCGCTTGGCTATTTTTTTGGTACGTCCGTTCCAAATCTTGATAGGTATCTCGAAAAAGTACTTCTTAGTCTTTTTGTCCTCTCACTTGTCCCTGGTTTTGTGCATGTAGTAATACACAAATTAAAATCGAACAGAACGCAACGTTGACACGGTATATACGGCTGACGTAAAATGGGGACAACACTTGTTTTTATAATCACAAGTGAGTAGTAAGCGAAAATTTATTTTCGTGTTATATGAGCGCAGTGATTATATACACAAAAGCTTTTGTGTATATAGAATAATTTCAAATAAATATTAATTTTTAAATTTATGATTGGAGCACCAAAGGGCCCAGAAAAAAAGGAAAAACCAAAAGAAGCTTTTGAAAGCGTTGCGAAGGGTTTTAAGTTAGTCGTCGAGAAAATAAAAAAGTGGTGGGAAAGCGGCTCAAAACCAGAGGAGCGCGATTTTACTCCTGTTGCGGAAGCCAGGGATTCCGTTCGAGAGGAGCTTCGTGACCAAAATGAGCGTGATGGTAAACCAGGAAGGCCTTTTGTGGCATCAAGAAGTGCGTACGGGGAAGCCGCGGGTATGATTGGAAATCCAGAGGTGTCGTTAAGTGTTGGTGATCCTATCTTGTTACAAGGTAAAGACGGGGCGGTGGTTGATAGATTAGTGACGGCAGAAGACGTTGAGAAACAGCGTCTCATTGATCGTAATCGGGAATATATTGGTGGTAAGGAGATTAATTTAAGTGCCTTGGGAAGTGAACAAGCCATTAGGGAGCTTGAGGAGCGCAAGCGAGAGATTAGCAAAATGCTTGTAGAACACCCTGATTATAAAAATGCGGATAGTGATGAACGTACAAGAATGCTTATGGCTTTTACAGATTTGGATGAAGCCTCAAAAAAGCGATTCAAAAGATTTTCTCCAGATGCCATTGCAAATACGATAGCCGTAGAAACTGCAGTACGCAATGTTCCTCAAGATGATCGTGATTTAGTGTCTCGGAAATCAGAAATGACAGAGGTTGAACGTAGTACACTTCAAGAACGTTGGACGGAGGAGGTCATAAAAGAAGCTGTGCGTAATTCACAGAAACCTACTGAAAAACAAGAAAGTGCTTTGCAGCAAGCAATGATGGCGAAATTCAAAGAGGCGGGTCAAGAGATTACTTTGGATGAAGCGAAAGACCGCTTAAAGGATTCTAATCAGAGGATGGCCACGCTTGAACTTCTTGTAAAGCAAGATCAGCAACAAAACGCAGAGGAGGCTTTGTTTGCAATTGCACATGGTGAGCTCAAGGCTATGAATCAAGTTCTTGAACTTTTAAGGCGTGGTAAGGTGAATCCGAATTCTATATTGAAAAGATACGGGCAACTTATGCTTAGAGGGGGAATTGATATAGCTTCAGCCCGTGAGGCGCGACGGGATGGTTTTGATCGTGTATCGATGAAACCTGCTGATCCAGCATTGCCACCAGTAGAGCCACCAACCGACGATGTAATTGTTGACCCACCGCCTCCACCAATTGGACCTCGTGGTCCAGAAAGGGTCGTGACCGTTCAGGACTTGAAAAATGAGTTTGATCGATTACGTGATGTATATATCATGGATCGTCGTGCAACGCGTGGTGCTGGTTTGGAGCGTGGAATTCTTGAAAGAGATCGCGCGGATATGGAGCGAGCAAAAGAGGCTTATCTTGGCGCACAGATGCGTGCTGCTATGGAGTCAGTAAGGAGTGCTACCGCAGGAATGGAGGCGGGGGAGGCTGCAAGAGCACAGACGGAGGCGCTTACAGCCATTGGGCTTGACCTTAATACACGACTAGAGGGGCAGTTCTTGCAAAGCGAACGTGAGCGTGAGCCAAATGGGTGGTATGCCAAGTTTAATCGTTTTTGGATGAGCAAGGCGGGGAGTGCGGTGAAGGTGGTTGGTGGTGTTGGCTTAACTACCATAGGAGGGTTTACTGGTTTATTACCGCTTGTTGGATTAGGGACTACTATGGCTGCTTCCGGTATTGGATGGGAGGCCGGAAAGGCGTGGGGAAAAAATAAATTACAGACACCAGAACAAATTTCGAGATTGTCTCCGGAGCAAATAGATGTAACCCTAAACTCACAGCGAGAACTTATGCGCCGCCAAGGACGTGTGGATCCAGAACGTGTTGTTATGGTGCAAGCATTAGAGGCTCGTCGTGCTGAAATATTAACGGGTCGTATGGAGGAACGAGTACAGCGCATGATTCTTGAAGAAGGTGGATTATCACCAGAGAATGTTACAAGGGCAACTACGGATGCGTTGAATTTAGAGAATGGTTCATTTTTAAGAACCGGTGAGGCAGCAGACGAGCGAGCAAGAAAATGGGAGATAAGGAGAAGAAAGATTGCGGGTCTTGTTGGTGCAATGGGTGTTGGTCTTGCGGGCCTTGCTTCTCAGTGGGGATTTGTGGCAGGTAATCTTCCTGGAGAAGCAGCGACGCAGACGGCAATGAAGGCGAATTATGACGGCGGCGCCTGGCATTGGGTGCGAAATAACGGTAGAGAATACTGGGATGGTGTAAAACAGGTTTGGCATACCACTGGTGGGGTTGGTGGGTTTCCTGGCGCAAAAGAAGTCATTCTCAATGCTCCGAAAGGTATAACATTCTAATATAAAAATAGTCGAATATTATTATAACTAATTTAAATCTTTAATTATGGCACAAGTATTATTAAAAGAACTCATTGCTCGTTATCCAGAGTTAAATCAAGATTTTTTTAAGGAGCTTCAGCTTGAAAATGTCTCTGAAGAACAGAAAACTGCTCTTATGGAGGCGTATTATGAAAATGTGGGAAGTCGTTTTATGGATACCATCCTTTCTGCGCATCTTACCGATGAACAGAAGAGTGTGTTAAGCGAGATTCTTGATCAAGAGAACGTAGATCAGGCGCCAGTCATTGATTTCTTGAATGAATATGTCCCTAAGTGGACGGAAATCTTACAGGTGCAGATGGCGCAGGCGAAACTTGATTTGATGAATACCACAAAGCGTATTCAGGAGATGGCAAAGCAGATCGTAAAACAGCAAGCTCCAGCACAGCCAGTAGAGGCACCAGCGCCAATACCTGTAGAGCCACAGCCTGTTGCAGTAGCGCCAGAAGAGCCAAAACTAACGACACCGGAACAGCCACCACAGGAGCCTGTACAACCACAACAATAATTTTCTCAAGAACGTACAACAGAGCCCCCACACAGGGCTTTGTTTTTTTTAATTTCCAACTATGGTAATTCGATTACCATAGTTGTGGTTTTTTGAGTTTTTTGGGTAATAATGGTACATTTGAAAAAATGTAAATTTTAATTTTCGATGAAAGACACACAAATAGAAAATTTAATTAAGAAAGAGACGCAGAGACAAAATGAGACGTTGGATTTAATTCCTTCCGAGAATTTTGTTTCTTCTGGGGTGCTAAACGCACTTGGTTCGGTACTTACCAATAAATATGCGGAGGGGTATCCAGGAAGGCGGTACTACGGAGGAAATGAATATGTGGATCAGATTGAAGACTTGTGCAAGGCGCGTGCGCTTAAGGTATTTAAACTTTCACCTAAAAAATGGCACGTAAATGTGCAGCCCTATTCGGGTTCTCCTGCAAACCTAGCGGTGTATGCTGGGCTTGTTCCTCTTGGAGAAAAAATTATGGGGATGCAGCTTGATATGGGGGGACATCTCACCCATGGACACAAGGTGAGTTTTACAGGGAGTGCTTGGAAACAGGTTCCTTATGGCGTGGATCAGAAGACAGAGGTGTTAAATTACGATGCGCTTATGGCGCTTGCTGAAGGGGAAAAACCAAAACTTATTGTTGCGGGATACACTGCCTATCCAAGAAAAATTGATTTTGCGAAGTTTAGAGCAATTGCAGATAAGGTGGGCGCTTATCTTATGGTAGACATGTCACATTTCTCTGGACTTGTTGCGGGCGGTGCGTTAGCAGGCCCTTTTAAATATGCAGACGTGGTAACCACAACGACGCATAAGACGTTGCGTGGTCCACGTGGAGCTATGATTTTTTGTAAGGCAGAACTTGCGAAGTCTATTGATCGCGCTGTTTTTCCCGGTCTTCAGGGGGGTCCTCATGTAAATCAAATAGCTGCCACCGCGGTTGCCTTGCTCGAGGCAAGTCAGCCAGCTTTTAAGGTTTATGCAAAGCAGGTAATAGCAAATGCAAAAACGCTTGCAAGTGAATTGAAGCGGATGGGTTGGAGAATCGTTTCCGGAGGGACTGATACGCATTTGCTTCTCGTTGATACGTTTGCTCGAGGAATTTCTGGCAAGGAGGCGAATGATTTACTACAGGAAAGTGGTATAATAGTAAACAAGAACACTATTCCATTTGATGCACGTCCTCCGATGGACCCTTCTGGAATTCGTTTAGGGACACCAGCCCTCACTACACGAGGCATGAAGGAGAAGGAGATGGTGCTTATCGCACGGATGATTCATGGAGTTTTATTAGAGAAGAAAAATGTTTCAGTTCAAGTAAAAACACTCTGTCGTAAATTTCTAATTCCCAATATCTAATTTCTAACAAAATATTCAATGAGAAAATTCTAAAATTTAAACATTTGGGATTTCATTGGAAATTGGAAATTAGTGATTAGGAATTTTATTTACGTGTTTAATTATAATTTCAACCCACGATTTCGTTTCGTTAAAGCGTCTATCCTTATGGATCTTAAAACCCAGCTTGGTTATGTTGTTGGTGGTGAGGTTGATGACACAGAGGAAACGTGCAGGAAGTATAGCAATGATGCAAGCATATTCGAGATAGTCCCTCAGGTGGTGGTATATCCAAAAGACGTTGTGGACATCGCGCGTCTTATTTCATTTGTAAACCAGTCCTTACATGAACATTTTTCGCTTGTCGTACGTTCAGGGGGGA
>CAYIOQ010000028.1:0-1484 GCA_964365055.1 uncultured Candidatus Saccharibacteria bacterium
AAGAAAATCTGCATCGTCCGGGTGCAATTGTTCACCACTTCTTCTTTTTTTATCCTCCTCGCCACGCAACAGAGACTCACGAAGACGATCTCTTCTGTTTTTTTCCTCTGGCGTAAGAGGTCTTGGTTGTGATTCTATACTCATATTTTTATTATTATTTTTTACACTAGTTCTTGCTGTATTCTTCCAAGTTCCTCAACATAATATTCAAGCTTTGATCTCATATCACGGACTTGTTTTTCCAATTCAAGCCTTTTAGTCTCAAGAGTCTGAAACCGTTCTTTTGGGCTCTCCTGTCCTTCCTTATTTGCATGAACCATTCTCCCCCTCAACTCCTCCTGAGACATTTCAATCATTTTAAGTAACGCTTCAGAGCTCATTGCCTCGCTCTGAGCCGCTAGGCGCAAATCCTTAAATACGCTTTCTGCTACCTCCAATTTATTTGCTTCATATGCTCTCTTGTCATCAGGATGAATTGCTTCTGGAGTAGCTATATTCATACTCACCTCTTTCTTTAACCGATCAACAAAATTTTTGTTTAAGTTTTCGTCCATAAAAATATTTTTTAAACACGACCTTTTTTATAAATTCTTTTTTAATATCTCCTTTGCAAGTTCCGGATTTGCAGCGCCTTTTGTTTTCTTCATGAATTGACCCACAAGAAACTGAAGAGATGCTTCTTTACCTTTTTTATAATCTACCACAGCATCGGGAAACTCTGCAATAATTTCTTTCGCAACTGTTTCAAGCACGCCCTCATCGCTTACCTGTTTTAGTCCTTTTTCCTCGATAATAACCTGACACTCTGCACCCGTTTCAAACATTTCACGCAACACATCCTTTGCAACACGACTCGAAATTTCACCCCTTGCAAATAACACAACGAGGTGTCCAAAATTTTCTGGTGTGATCTTAAGCGCCCCCCACTCTATTATATCTCCTTCAAGAAAACCGTAAAGATCTGACACGAGAAAATTGTGCAACAGCTTTGCAATTTTTTTTGCATCTATGCTGTGATCTAGTTCCTGCGCCTCAGAAACACTTTTTTCGAAAAATTCAGCAACCTCCTTTTGTTGTACCAACAACTCTGCATCTTTAAAATCAAGGTCATATTCTTTTGCCAAACGTTCAAAGCGTGCGATGGGCATTTCAGGAAGCGAAGTAACAATGTCCTTAATGCTAATCTCCTTCAACACGTCTTCGCCCAAGGCGTGATCTCCAACAACAAGCGGAGCAATGTCCGGTTCAGGAAAATAACGATAATCGTGTGCAGACTCCTTCTTACGCTGTGAAAATGTAATGCGTTTATTCTCATCCCATCCCCGTGTCTCCTGTACTATCTTTTTTCCCTTCTTCAGGAGATCCTCATGACGCTCCACCTCATAACGAATAGAATCACCCACAGAACGAAATGAATTTAAATTCTTTATCTCCACCTTTGTTCCTAATTTTTCTTCGCCCTCTTTACGTATACTAATATTTAC
>CAYIOQ010000028.1:1494-3660 GCA_964365055.1 uncultured Candidatus Saccharibacteria bacterium
AATATTTACCTCTATGCGCATCTGCCCCTTATCCATATTTGCATAAGAGACACCTAGATAACGTAAAATAAGCTGAAGATTCGAAGCAAACGCCTCCGCCTCCTCCGGAGTATGCAATACAGGTTCTGTTACAAGCTCCATAAGAGGTACGCCCGCGCGATTATAATCTACCTTTGTTATCGCCTGCCCTGAGCTTGCCTGCGGTGAGCCTGCCGAACCCGTCGAAGGGTCACTATGCAAAAGCCTCCCAGTATCCTCTTCGAGATGGATCCTATGAACAGCAAATGATTTTTTTTCACCTCCTACATAACACTCAAGTTTCGCATTTTTCACTAAGGGCTGATCGTATTGAGAAATCTGATACCCCTTAGGAATATCAGGATAGAAATAATTTTTACGATCAAATTTCGTAACACTAGCAAGTTCGCCTCCCAATGCAACGCCCACACGCAATACATGCATAATCGCCTTTTCATTGGGTGTAGGAAGGGTACCTGGATGAGCAAGGCAGATAGGACATACATTAATGTTTGGATGCATCTCTTCTGCATTTAGACAATCACAAAACATCTTCGTCTGTGTACGAAGCTCCGCGTGAATCTCTAACCCAATAGTCGTAATGTATTTCATGTACATTGAATAGTATAAGAAAGAAATGAAAAAATTACTACCCTATCCCAAACCCCGTAGTGAAAATTCGACAGAAAAATCCATTCGCCTTCGGCGAAAGTCGAATTTCTACTACGGGGCTAAAACAAAAAAAGCGAGAGAACCTCCCGCTCCATATAAAATTACCTGCTTATAGAATCTGCCGAGACGCAACATCAACAATCTGCTCGTGTAGATCTTCTTTTCCTCTCATGCCATCAAGTAATACCACATTTGTCTCGTGTGATAATTGCTCGGCAAGAAACGCGTACGCCTCGCGTACACGCTTAAGATACTCACCCTGTTCATAGATATCAATAGTTTTTCCTGAAAACTCCAACCGCGCTACTGCATGCTCCGCAGGCATATCAAACACAAAAATAAGATCTGGCAAGATATAAGAGGAACCTAGAATCTTTCGGTGAAGCTCAGTGATATCATCAATGGACACAGCACCACCATGCGCTGCAGCATAATATGCATACGTGGAAAGATCAAAACGATCTTGCACGACGATTTTAGAATCCTTCAGAGCTGGGACAATAGTGCGCGTAATGTCATCAAAACGGTCTAAAACAAAAAGCTGTTGACGCTCCATCTCCTCTAAGCTTTCCCCGCGAGCAATCTTCCTCACGGGCGAAAGAAATTCCTCCCACTTACTCTCCCCTGCGCATTGATACCCTACCTCCAAAAACCATTCTGTAGGAACCGGCTTCCTTTCAATAAGAGCGCGAATCATCCTTCCAAAAACGCCCTGAGTCGGTTCTCTATTCAAAAGAATTTGGTCCGTAGCATCCTGCACCAGACGATCACACAACAATTGGGCCTGGGTAGATTTTCCGCTCCCACTTAACCCCTCAAATAAAATAAATTTTCCTTTAAATTGATGTCGTTGTGCTAACATTTTGTTTTTTCTCCTTTTTCTATTGTAAAGAATCTAAAAGAAGTATACCAGAACACACCTTAAAAATAAAAAAGCCCTTATAAAATATAAGAGCTTTTTAAAAACAACTTCCAATGCATTACTCGACCACCTCAAGGCCCATGCTACGGGCAGTCCCCGCAATTATCTTTACCGCCTGCTCCACATCTGTGGTATTTAAATCCTCCAGCTTCTTTTCTGCGATACGTACAAGGTCAGCCTTGGTTACCTTTCCTGTTTTCTTCTTTCCAGCAGTTGCAGAACCTTTTTCTATACCCGCCGCCTTGCGCAACATGTCAGATGCGGGTGGTGTTTTGTATTTCAACTCAAACGATCGATCTTCAAAAACAGTGATGATAACAGGAATAATATCACCTGTCTTATCTCTCGTTTCGTCATTAAATCGCTTTACGAATTCACCAATGTTAATTCCATGCTGACCAAGCGCTGGACCAACTGGAGGCGCTGGAGTTGCCGCACCGGCCGGAAGTTGAAGCTTTAATGTTGTCTTTACTTTTTTTGCCATAATTATACTTTTTTAACTTGTAAGAAATCCAATTCTATCGGTGTCTCGCGACCAAACATCGACACCAATA
>CAYIOQ010000028.1:3760-6719 GCA_964365055.1 uncultured Candidatus Saccharibacteria bacterium
ACTTGTAAGAAATCCAATTCTATCGGTGTCTCGCGACCAAACATCGACACCAATACCTTGACCTTGCCACGATCCTCATCAATTTCACTTACCTTGCCATCATAATCCTTAAAAGGCCCATCGCTAATTTTTACGATATCGCCAACCATGACGTCAAGTTTGAACTTAGGTTCCTCAAGCCCCATCTTCTGCATAAACATATTAATCTCCGCATCTGAAAGAGGGGTCGGCTCTGTAGAATCTGCTCCGACAAATCCTGTAACGCGAGGGGTGTTACGCACCACATACCACGTCCCTTCATCCATCACCATATTCACCAATACATATCCCGGATAAATCTTTTCCTCCGTTATCTTACGTTTCCCATTTTTAATTTTCACGCTTTTTTCTTTTGGAACGAGAACATTAAAAATCTTATCCTGCATATCAAAAGACTCGATACGCTGTACCAAATAGCGCACTACCGCGTCTTCATACCCAGAATAGGTATGTACTGCATACCAATGTCGTTCTAAGGGAGTTGTTATTTCTTCTGCCATACTATTTTACGATGTAGTGAGTAAGCCCATAAACGAACCCAGCGTCGAGTATTCCCAAAAAGGCAGCCATAAAAGCAGATAACCCAATCACCACAAAAGTATATTGAATAAGCTGTTTACGTGAAAGCCAGTTTACTCGCTTAAGTTCAAAAAAAACTTCTTTGATAAAGAGGGAAATTCCTCCAAATATTTTCTTCATAAAATTTCCATTTTTAAAAGCCCCGCGGGGCTCTTTCTTATTAATTATAAGATACCGCGCCCAAACCACAATGTCAATACAACGTGTCAAAGCCTAATTCGTTAAAACGCATGTCTTTGGATGAAATGCGAGGCGCACATGAGAAACGGACTGAGCTGTATTTCACACATACAGCGAAGGGGTATCGCAGTGTGCAACGAAGCAGTTCGCCAAAGACATACGTTTTAGATATCGAGATTTTTTACCTTCTGTGCATAGGCGTTAATAAAGCTCTTGCGCGGCGCCACCTCCTCACCCATCAAGACGTCAAAGCTGTGATCTGCTGCTTCAATATCATCAACATCGATTCGTTTTAACATACGACGCTCTGGATCCATAGTAGTCTCCCAGAGCTGTTCCGGATTCATCTCACCAAGACCTTTATAACGACTCACAGAGACACCCCGCTCTCCTCCAAGAGACGCAAGTATCGCCTCCTTTTCACTATCATTATACGCGTACATTACCTCCTTTTTACTTTTCTCAATACGATAAAGAGGTGGCACCGCTGCATAAAGATAACCCATTTGAATTATCTGTGGGAAATAACGATAGAAAAGTGTAAGCAACAGTGTCCTAATGTGAGATCCATCGACATCGGCATCCGTCATAATAACAACTTTATGATATCGAATTTTTGAGACATCAAACTCTGTCCCTATCGCTGTTCCAAGAGCGATTACAAGAGATCGTATTTCTTTATTCGCAAGCATCTTATCGATACGCGACTTCTCAACATTTAAAATTTTACCCTTAAGCGGTAAAATCGCCTGAAACCTCCTATTACGTCCCTGCTTGGCCGAACCTCCGGCGGAATCTCCCTCTACTATGAAGAGCTCTGACTCTGCTGCGCTTCTCGAAGAACAATCGGCGAGCTTACCAGGCAACGCAAGCCCCTCGAGCGCACCCTTACGTAACACGGTATCGCGCGCTGCCTTTGCTGCCTTCCTTGCCTTTGCAGCAAGGATAACCTTCTCCATCATTTTCTTAGCCTCTTGTGGATTTTTTTCCAAAAACTCCTGAAGCGCCTCATTCACTACCGTTTCAACCGCCTGTCGCGCTTCTGGATTTCCAAGCTTCGCCTTTGTCTGTCCCTCAAATTGCAAAATATCAGAAAGTAATTTTACAGACACAATCACCGTCATTCCTTCACGCACATCATCGCCAATCAAATTTTCATCACTGTCTTTCAAAAAACTATTCTTACGGGCATAGTCGTTTAAAACACGCGTAAGCGCCGAACGAAAACCAGTAAGATGCATACCCCCTTCTGGGGTATAAATGTTGTTTGCAAAACTAAGTTCTTTTCCCTGAAACTCATCGGTGTACATGGCTGCTACCTCAACAGAAATGCCTGGATCATCTTTCATGACATAAAAAGGAATATCCTGAATACGCTTCTCATTTTCTGTAAGATGTAAAAGAAATGATCGAAGCCCACCTTCGAAATAGAACCCATACGCCTCAGCGGGCGCAGTGCGTTCATCCCAAATTTGCATACGAACACCACGAGTAAGATATGCTTGCTGACGTAAATGCTCAAGCATTTTTTTTACATCATATTCAGGAAGCGTCAATCCGCCCTCCCCCTTAACACCAAAAATTTCTGGATCAGGATCAAATATAATCGTTGTTCCTGTTGCCGTCGCCTTTCCTATTTTTTTTACCTCTGCCTTTGCCTTTCCACGCACATATTCCTGCATATAGATATTCCCATCTCTACAGACCTCGGCTCTCAAGTGCTGAGAAAGTGCGTTGACCACAGAAGCACCCACACCGTGAAGACCACCAGAAACTTTATAAGACTCGCCACCAAACTTACCACCAGCATGAAGTGTGGTTAACACTGTCTCAAGTGTAGATTTTTTAGTTTGAGAGTGTATATCAACGGGAATACCGCGCCCATCATCTTTTACGGAAACCTTGTGTCCATCAAAAAGACGAATTTCAATATTCTTCGCATATCCCGCCATCGCCTCATCAATAGAATTATCTACCACCTCCCAAATAAGGTGGTGAAGCCCATCAATGCCCGTCGAACCAATATACATACCCGGCCTCTTACGTACCGGTTCAAGCCCTTCTAATACTTGAATGTCCTTGCCTGTATAAGAGGGTCCAACTTGTTTTTTATCATCGTCTTTTGCCATAAAAAAGAATGAGCATTGAGCTCTTATGTGCC
>CAYIOQ010000028.1:6819-9992 GCA_964365055.1 uncultured Candidatus Saccharibacteria bacterium
CTAATTTCTATTGCAAAACGATCCCGTAAAGCAACGATTATTTTTGTAAGATCATCTGCCACCTCCTCACCGGTTAGTGTTTTTTGATCAGATCGAAATATAAGATGAAAAGAAAGACTCTTCTTCCCCCCTCCGAGACGCTCCCCCTCAAACATATCAAAAAGATCAATATCAATAAGTATGTTCGATGCGGCTTTATACATAACTCCCTCCAGTTCATCAATGCGCGCCCCTGCATCAACGATAAAAGAAATATCTCTTGTGACCTCAGGGTATTTTGAAAAAGGAATGAAACCACGTTCTCTCTGTGTAAGCGGAGAAAGAGTATCTATATCGATTTCAAAAACCGCCACCTCACCCACTACGTCAAAACGCTCCAACCATTGTGGCGATACAATTCCTATACATCCAACGTTCACACCACTTACGTACATATCTGCTGTTTTTGATGTAGCAAGGACCCCACGCCAAAGTTCTTCATGAGTACGATATTCAATCTGCTCTGCACCTAGCGTGTGAAACAACCCATCAAGGGTCCCCTTCAATTCATAAAAGACATCACCACCCTTCTCTTTTTGCGCAAGCATTCCTGCAAGTTTGGTTCGTTCAACAACATCTCCACCTCTTTTTTTGTATGAAAATATATTACCTACTTCAAATATTCGAACATTATCAAAAAATCTTACGTTACTTTCTAGAGTACGAAACAAAGGGAGAATAAGTGAGGGTCGCAAATAATGATACTCCGCGCTTACTGGATTTTCTAGACGTACCAACGTATCTGAAGGACATACCTCCTTCCAAACTTCTGGGATAAAGGAGTAGCTATACACCTCATCAAATCCAAAACCCGCCATGCGCTCTTTTATGCTCTTTATATATTGAAGTTTATCGCTACGCCCGGCATCAAGTGAAACATGCGAAAGTGTTTTGCTCTCTAGGGTATCATATCCATGAAGACGTACCACCTCCTCTACAACATCTTCAAATCGTTCAACATCGCGTCTCCATGTAGGAACTTCAATCCGCAACACCTCTTTTGTTGCCTTTTTAATATCCCACTGAAGTTTACGAAAGATATCGCGCGCCTCTTTTAATTCAATAGGTTCTCCTACTAACTTTTCATACTGTTTCGCGCTAAAAGCAAGAACCTTTGGCACAACTTTTTTAGGATACGCGTCCACAAAGCCACCGATTTTGCCTCCCCCAATTTTTTGAATAAGCCCAGCAACGCGTCGGAGTGCAACCTCTGTCATATTTGGATCGATGCCATATTTAAATCGTTGTGATGCGTCGGTCGTAAACCCAATTCTTCGTGTAGTACGAACAACACAGTCGGGATCAAAATTAGCCGCCTCGAGAAGAATGGTTTTTGTCGCGTTGGTAATCTCTGCTGTCTTTCCCCCCTTCACGCCAGCAACCGCAAGAACTTGCTTATGATCTGCTATAACAACATCTTCATTTGTAAGTTCAACATCACGACCGTCAAGAGTGATCATTCTCTCTTTGTCTCGTGCTCGCCGAACGATAATCCCCTTATCAAGTTTTTCATAATCAAAAGCATGAAGAGGTTGACCAAGCTCGAGCATCACATAATTCGTCGCATCAACAATATTGTTTATTGCACGTAACCCATTTACTTCTAAACGTTCTTTAAGCCAAGCGGGAGAATCTTTTACCTCGATGTCCGACATGAAAAGCCCAGAATAACGCGCACAGTCTTCCCCATTTTCAATACGCACTGAAAAATCGGTCGCTGTGTTTAATTTTTTTCCTTCTTTTAAAAAATGATCCGCTTTAAAACCACCCCCCGTTACTGCACTAATCTCACGTGCAAACCCAACATAATTTGCTGCATCGGGAAATCTATTTGGTAATAACGCCACATCGAGATATGCATCATCTCCCTTTATTTCGACGCCCTCAACCTCAAGACTGTGCAACGAAACCACATCCGCAAGTTCTTGTGGATTCATTGAAATGTCTACATAATCTTTAAGCCAATTAATGCTAAACTTCATATTAAAATTGCCTAATAAATCTTAAATCTCCCGACCTGAATAGTCGAATATCCGGAATTCCATACTTAATCATTGCAAACCGCTCCGCTCCAATACCAAAGGCAAACCCTTGCACCTTTTTAGGATTATACTTTACCGCATCAAACACGTTGGGGTGCACCATCCCCGCCCCCCCAAGCTCGAGCCATCCAGAAAACTTACACAACTCACATCCCTTCCTCTTGCACCTTGGACACGTGGCATCCACCTCAACACCTGGCTCAACAAAAGGAAAATATCCAGGACGCAAACGTATCTCTACTTTTTGTGCAAAGAGACGAATAAAAAATGCCTCAATAACCGCCTTAAAATTTGCAAGCGTAACATCTCCACCCACAACAAGCCCCTCAACTTGCGTAAACTGCATCTCGTGTCGTGCATCTGTCGCTTCATATCTATAGGTAGTACCCGGTACGATAATGCGAAAAGGGGGCTCGTGAGACATCATATACCGTATCTGCACAGGAGACGTATGTGTCCGTAATAGCAATCTTTGATGTTCTGACTTCAGCCAAAAGGTATCCCACATCTCTCGCGCAGGATGATTCGCAGGAATGTTCAGTGCATCAAAATTATTAAACTCTGTCTCTACCTCAGGTCCTTCGACAACAGAAAAACCAAATGAAATAAAAATATCCTCAATCTCCCTTAAGATTAAACTAAGGGGGTTAAGGTGCCCAGTAACAACTTTCTTTCCCGGAAACGTAATATCAAAAAACCCATTCGACTCGCTTCGCTCGCTCATGGCAAGCCTCCTTTCTTCAAGTGCAGTTTCAATCCGTACACGTAATACGTTTGCCCTTTCACCAACGTCGCGCTTCTCTTCTAAACTCAATTCCGAAAGCCCACGCAAAATAGCAGTAAGATGCCCCTTTCTTCCAAGATACGTGTGCTGTATCCCCTCCAACTCTTTGGCCGTGCTCACACGCCCAATCTCCACAAATACCGATTGTTCAATTTCTTGTAGTGTCATAAATAAAACTTGTCTTTAGGATACCGGATTCTCAGGCCATCAACAACCATTGACTTAATACAAGTTTTAAAGTAATATAATCCTACCTAAATTTCGCCCTGAAATGCAACCGTCGTGTTTGTTTTTTGTTTTATGATACC
>CAYIOQ010000029.1:0-9849 GCA_964365055.1 uncultured Candidatus Saccharibacteria bacterium
CGTACCATTTCTTTTACTTGCAAGAATATATACGTAGTAAATATACGCCATTGTTTTATAATACTGGATTCCCGCCTACGCGGGAATGACAGGTGGGCCTGCGGAAAATAATAGTTTGTGATACTCTACACGAAGCACATCGTACGCTTATATAAAGGAGGTGGCATGTTGGCAAGCTATAAAGAGAAAGTTACCAACCAGGATGTTGGCGGAGCTGGTGTGAAGAAGTTTGCAAAACGGCAAATGAACCGCGCCATGCGTCGCAAGGCGCGTCGTGACCCAGAAAATGCTCCTCGCAAGAAAAGCTATCGCGGATATATTACGTAGTTAAACAAAAAACCTAGCACATGCTAGGATTTTTTATTTCAACGAACGAAGAGCGAACAAGAAACCAACTAGAGTCCTGACGAAGATGGAGTGGAATATGTCCGAGCGGAATTGTTAATCATTTTGGCACGGTCCCAAGCCCCCTAAGCTCGAAAATAAAGATTATGACAAAACATTTTACGACTATGCTATGGCATAGTTTTTCTATACATATACGTGCATAGGGGGCTGGGCAAAATGGTTAACACCTCGGAGCCGACGGCTGGGTCGGCGAGAATGAGTAAGGACGTATTCCACTCCATCTAAAAACTTTCTATTTTCGTTTTGCGCGTGCCCGATCCAGATCGGTAAGAAACTCTTTTCGAAGACGGACACTTTTGGGAGTAATCTCCAAAAGCTCATCATCCTCCATCACCTCAAGACCACGTTCAATAGTAAGTTGCCACGCGGGTGCAAGTTGAATATTATCATCAGTCCCAGAAGCGCGCATGTTAGTAAGCTGTTTTCCTTTAGTAGGGTTTACAGACATCTCATCGCCCTTGGAGGTATTTCCTATGACCATTCCTTCATATACTTCAACATTGGGTTCAATATAAAGTTGTCCGCGCGTCTGAAGATTATCGAGAGAATATCCTAACGCCTTCCCTGTAACCATAGACACCATGGAACCAGCGCTTCTCTTTACTAATTCTCCGCAGTAGGGCTTAAACCCCTCCACACGACTCGCCATAATTCCCTGGCCTTTTGTATCCATAACAAACTGATTACGGTAGCCAAGAAGCCCACGCGTAGGACCTTCGAATACCATACGCAGTGTATTTTCATGTGGATCCATGCTTGTCATACGCGCCTTTCTGTTTGATAACCGTTCTATAATAATACCCTGAAGTTCGGAAGGAATATCAATAGTAATCTCCTCAAAAGGTTCCAACTTCACCCCGCCTTCTTCTTTTATAATAATGTGTGGTTGAGATACCTGAAGCTCAAACCCCTCCCTTCGCATGATCTCAAGAAGGATGGCAATGTGGAGCTCCCCTCGCCCATAAACAAGGAACTTATCAGCATCAACAAAATCAACATGTAAACCAACGTTTACTTCGAGCTCTTTTTCAAGTCGTTCTCGAATCTGTCGTGAGGTGACAAACTTCCCCTCACGTCCCGCAAAAGGAGAGTTATTTACCATAAAATTAAGTGAGATGGCCGGCTCGTCAACATGAATAGAGGGAAGCGCCTCTTGATCTGCATTACCACAAATAGTTTCTCCGATAAAAATATCGGGGATTCCTGCGATCATCACGATATCTCCCGCAACAGCCTCTGGAACATCCTCGCGAGAAAGACCTCGAAAAGTGAAAATCTTTGATATCTTTCCCGTACGCGTAGCACCTTCCATATTTTTTATAACTACGTTATCGCCCACCTTAATTACTCCCTCATAAACACGAGCAATAGCAAGACGCCCAAGATAGTTATCATAAGCAAGATTAAATGGTTGAGCGCGTAAAGGTATGTCAATATTTCGTGGCGCAGGAGGAATTTCATCAAGAATAGTATCGAGAAGCGGAGAAAGATCGACAAACTCATCAGTAAGCTCACGCTTTGCTACCCCATCACGACCAATTGCATAAACAGTGACAAAATCAAGTTGTTCATCATTCGCTCCAAGATCAATAAAAAGCTCGAGCACCTCATTTTCGGTACGCGCAATATCCGCCGCGGGCTTATCAATCTTATTCACCACAACAATAGGCTTTAAACCAATTTCAAGTGCCTTCTTAAGCACAAAGCGTGTCTGTGGCATAGGCCCCTCCTGCGCGTCAACAATAAGAAGCACGGCGTCAATGGAACGCAACACACGCTCTACCTCAGAACCAAAATCAGCGTGACCGGGGGTGTCAACGATATTTATTTTTGTATTTTTATAAAATATCGAAGTGTTTTTTGAATAAATAGTAATACCACGTTCTTTTTCAAGCGTGTTTACATCCATGCTCATTCCCTCCTCAAACATCCCGCACTGACGCATAATAGCATCCGTAAGAGTAGTTTTCCCATGATCAACGTGGGCAATAATAGCAATGTTTCTAATTTCAGTGGGCTGCATAATTACATAGAAAATGATTTAAAAAATCCCGTGCCCCACACGAGATTACAGATATTCTTTATACTATATTTATCTCTATCTGTCAAAAAAAATATTATGCGCTTACAGTTTGTTTGTTTTGAAGCAAACGGGAAAGCGGAATGTTTTTTCCAATAAGACGTTCGATGCTACGCAATGCGTTACGTTGGTCAGGGGTTACAAAGGAAATGGCAAGACCGCCCGATCCTGCGCGTGCAGTACGTCCAATACGATGCACGTAATCCTCAGAATGCATAGGCATGTCGTAATTTATAACAAGCGCAATACCCACCACATCGATTCCACGCGAAGCGATGTCTGTTGCAACAAGCACACGGTGCTTTCCCGTCTTAAATCCTCCAAGTGCCTCCTTTCTTTGTCCAAGCGATCGATTACCGTGAATCTCTGCAGCACTATACCCCATATTACGAATATTCAATGTAAGACGCGCTGCGCCATGTTTTGTTTTTGTAAACACAAGAACAGTACCCGAATGTTGATCGAGAATTCTTTTTAAAAGATTATTTTTCTCATCCTTGTTTATGATAAACATCTCCTGAGCTACGCGCGTAGGCGTAGACCCCTGAGGAGCAATCTCGATACGAATAGGAAGTTTCATGTATCCTGTCGCAATCTTCATAATAGTGTGTGGCATAGTTGCTGAAAAAAGCATCATCTGTCGCTCGGCGGGAAGTGCCTGTAATATTTTCTGAATTTGTGGAGCAAAACCCATATCAAGCATCATGTCCGCCTCGTCGAGAACTACAATACGCACCCCATCTAATCGAACTGTCTTATGTTCAAGGTGATCAATAAGTCTTCCCGGTGTTGCTATTACAACGTGAGGATCCCTCCCCAAGTCTCGTATCTGTGTACTCATTGCAGCGCCACCAATGAGCACCGCAGTTCTCATACCAAGGTTTCTTCCCACCTTCTGAAACGTCTCATCGACCTGAAGAGCAAGTTCACGTGTTGGGAGCACAACAAGACCTCGCCCCTTTATCTGAGCAAGTCTCTGAATAACAGGAATGCCAAAAGCAAGGGTCTTCCCCGTACCTGTTTGAGCAATCCCCACAACATCCTTACCCTCAATCGCGACAGGAATTACCTGTTCTTGAATAGGAGTTGGTGTTACATATCGCAAGCGCGTAAGTACATCGAAAAGTGCCGGTGCAATACCGAGTGAAGAAAAGTCTTTCGCTTGAGATGATTCTGGCTGTGTATTTTTCATAATTTTGATTATACCATACTTCAGTTAAAAAGGAAAGAGGCCCGGTTGGACCTCGTAACTCGACTTCGGATTCGGATTAGCGCAAGATGCTTGCTATGGCACCTTTTGTCCCGGTCACAGCGGTGAGCGAGATGTGGAGAGAGTAAGAGCTTGTGACCACCCTATCTCTACCCCACCGAATCCAGACATCGTTCCTGTTTGCGAAAGTCGAGCGTCTATATAGTACTTTATTTCGTATATTTTGTCAACAAAAAACGGTATCGAAAGCCCTATTGATTTTTCTGGCTATTTTTAAATAACTGTGGTACAATATGCACATGAAAGCATTGAAACAACAAAAACTCGATTTAGACAAGAAATTCAAAGAGGTTTCAGAAACACCGGCTAGTTTCGATTTGTTCATAGCTATTCACGATTTTATCGAACACATCGAACGCAATCCCCTTCTCTCAAGGGGTATTTCGAATCGCTCAAAGGCAAATTTAGAACTAGATATCGTAACAAAATACAATTATTTACGAAAAATCTATCAGGGACTAGAAGACATTAATATAAAATCAAATACCGATTTAGGGCACGAGCGTTATATGACAATTCGAGAACTCACCAAAATTCAAAAAAAGGATGTTTCAGATAGTAACTCCTTTTGGAAGAAAAGAGAGGTCTCAAGAAAATTAACTGGAATAGTATACGAACGACTAAGCGCATATCTTTCAGAACCGGTAAAAACAAAAAGCAAATAGATACAAAAGAAAAAGAGGCCCGTGCCTCTTTTTTGTTTTAAGCTACAATCCCAAGCTCACGTGCCAATACTTCAGCCTCCTCTACCATTGCACCCAAGCCATTATTAATACCATCAACCCAGAACGCCTCCCTTGTTGGATCAAGACCAAAGGGCGCAAGCAGCTCAACCACATTTTTTGTAGACCCAGACCTTAAGAGATCGAGATAGAGAGATTCAAAACGATCACCAATACGAGATTGCTGTGCGTAAAGACTCTGGGTAAGAAGCTCCCCAAACGCATACCCATACACATAAAATGGTCTGTGAAAATGAGAGATATAAGACCAGAGATGTTCGGCGTCTTCATATGTAAAAACATCTCCGTCCTCTCCATAAAGCTCCCCTGATGTCGCAAGCCAAAGATTATTCAATTCCTCTACCGAAAGTTTCTTCGGTTCACTCCATGTGGTGTACGACGAATCCATTCCGTGTAATCTACGTTCAAAATTAGAAAAGCTAATCTGGCGTACTGCTGTGTTAAGCACGTCGTCTATCTTTCCCATAATAAGCGCGAGTAAAGACTTTTTATCTCCCTTAAAAACAAGTTGACTCCTCAGAAAATTAAACGTTGTCATCTCACCAAAAACAGAAGCTGTTTCGCAATATGCGACAGGAGCATGAAACATTAAAGGTCCCTGCGCAGTACCCGCGAGCAAACCATGTACCCCGTGGCCCACCTCATGAGCAAGAGTCATCACATCTCGACTCGAACCAAGATAATTAAGAAATGTGAAAGAAACTGGAACATTGCCAGGCAAGACAACAGAATAGTTAAATGCGCCTCCACGCTTCCCCTTAACACCGGGCGCATCAACACGTCTTTGATCAAAAAATGTTTCCACAAGCCCCGAAAGAGTTGGGCTAAAACTTTCGTATGCGGCAAATACCATATTCTTTGCATCGGCAAAGGGAACAATCGTCGTGTCAGAAAAAGGCATTGGCGCATTACGATCGCTCCATTTCAATTTCTTCAAACCCAACAATGCAGCCTTAAGATGATAATAACGCCTTATAATGGGGCCACTCGCCTCATTCACGACTTTGTGTAATATATCAACCACCACATCTGGTATTTTGTTTGCCTTATTTACCCCCTCCATAGGATGCTTGTAAGCGCGCTCGTGGTGTTCTACAGATGCTGCCCCAGCAACCATATATAACGTCTGAGCCGAATACTTAACAAAAGTACCACCAAGGCTAGTATTAATGATTTCGAGTAGCCTCGCTCTCTCTTCTTGGTTTTGCGAATTCGAAAGCAAATGAAGAAGCTCGGTAAGCGTTTTCTTTTCTCCATCAAAGTCGGCCTCGATATCTGCTTCTAATTCATCAAAAAACTCACCCCACGCACCAGACCCAAAAGGCGCACGCTTAGTAAGCGCAGACTCAACAGGCTCACTCAACAAGTGTGCTTTGAAAATGCGACATTGTTCAATCCACGGACGATGTCGAGCAACAAGCGGATCTTCTTCGTAAAACCTCAAAAGCACGGCGTCATCTAGTGCGACTAATTCGAGTTCAAAAAAAGTAAGATACTCACCTGAGGCGTGTGTGATAATTCTCTCCACTTCAGCAATTTTTGCCTTTACTGCGGTGTCTGCAACATTTGTGCTTTGATTGAGGTACAAATAAAGCATAATCTTATCCTGAAGCATGCTGATATCGGCATAGTCCGAAATGGCAGAAGAAAGTGTTTCTGAAAGCTTGCCTTTGTATTGTACATTGAACTTTTCAAACATCTCAACAAGCATAGCCGCATCAGCATCAAGACGAGGATCATCAAGACTTAAACACAAAAACCCCAGATCCCATCGCACATTTTCAGCTCCTGTGATGTTTTTTGCCATATGTTTTCTCCTTTCGTGTGTCAAAGAACACGAATCTGTATATCATGTAACCACGCTTTAATCAACGAGACTCCACAGCGTCCGCCGCCTTTCGATATCTACAATAATCACAGTTAGAATCTGCTTTTGGCATGGACCCGTCGAGACACGCCTTAATCTCGTGGAGTTTATCCTCTATCCACGAGTCATTCCCCGCGTAAGGTAAAAGGTCAATATCAAATTCGAGTTTACCATCGAATGCCTCGCGGTCTGTTCGTCCATTACAATAAACAAAGTATCCGGTATCAGAGACTCGCAACTCATTTTTACGAAGCAACCACTGATACATCTCCATCTGTCGTTTGTATCCCATCTGCCAATCGGCATCGAGAGACACCTTAGTTGGTTTACTTGTCGCCTTATAATCAACGACAATTATATCTCCATCCCTATTGTGCCAAAGATCATCCACCGCACCGGTTATAATGAAATTAGTCGGTTCATGGTAATACTGCACCCCCTTAAAATTCTCACGCCACTCATCCATCATTGCGTGGAGAAAAGGAACCGCATCGATACCATATGCTTTCATGAGTGGGTGTGATGTTTGTTTTACTCTATGTATATCAAATTCTTTTTTTAAAAGAGTATCCACCGCTGAATTTAAAGAAAATGGAAAGCCGGGTGGTTGGCCCACCCCCAACCTGCGATCCATATAAAAACATTTGGCGCACTGAATAAATTGCTCGATTTTGGAACGAGACAATTTAAACGACTCCGAACTTTTAGGGTCATACACGTTCCGTGCCCTATTTGGATTATAATATTCAGACATAATAATTAAGCAAACATAAAATCTAAAGTTTTTCTTTCCAGGTCGGCGGCAACAACTTTTATTTTTACCCGATCTCCAACAGAATATTTTTTCTTACTCTTTTCCCCGATAAGAGAAAAAGTTCCTTTGTCAAACACGTAAAAATCATCCGTCATGTCCTTGAACTTCACCATTCCGCTTGCCATGGTCTCTAATTCCTCTATATACACTCCAAAATTCGTTATACCAGAAATTATCCCCTCGTATTCATTCCCTATTCTTTCCATCATGTATTCAACTTGCTTATAGGCGATAGAGGCCCTCTCGGCATCAACCGCGCCCACCTCTCGTTCGGATAACGCAACTGCAAAGCTATGAAGCCAATCCACCTCCTTATCATCTAAACTTTCCCCCCTAAGGTGTTTAGCTAAAATTCTATGCACTAATATATCAGCATATCTCCTAATGGGGGATGTAAAATGCGTGTAGTTCTCTAATGCTAAGCCGTAATGGCCAATATTATTGATAGAATAGACGGCTTTTGCCATAGACCTCATTGCAACCGTCTTTATAAGAAATTCTTCGGTACTGCCTTTTATCTTTTCAAAAAGATTATTCATTTCTTTTGAAGAAATACGTCCCCCTTCAGCCTCTACATCATGCCCAAGCGTCCTTAATAAAAACAAAAGCTCACTGGCGGCCTCTTTTTTGGGTACGTCGTGAACGCGGTACAAAGAAGCTCCCCCAAGTATTTTCTTCACCTCGCCACCAAGATATGAAGCTACTTCTTTGTTGGCCAAAATCATAAACTCCTCCACAAGCTTATGCACGTCAAGCCGTGGTTTTTGCACGACACGAAGCGGCCTCCCTCTCTCGTCGAGTTCAAACTTCACCTCTGCTTTTTCGAAGTCCAGCGCCCCTGCCCCTTTTCGCCTTTTCTTAAAAACCTGCGCTAGTTTATTGAGATGACTTAATTCGTCGTGATAGGCGCCTCTTTTTTCATCTAATACCTTTTGAGCCTCCTCATAGGTAAATCTTTTGTTTGAGTGGATAATTGTCCTTCCAAACCAAACATCATGCGTGGTCCCTTCTACATCCACTGTAAAAACTGCCGAAAATGTCAGCTTGTCCTCTTGTGGATTTAAGCTACAAATATCGTTAGATAAAATCTCTGGCAACATAGGAATAGTCCTATCCACAAGATAAATAGAAACCCCTCTTCGTTTTGCCTCCCCATCTAATGCGCTACCCTCTCTTACGTAATATGAAGCGTCAGCAATATGCACTCCAATCTCAAATATCTTATCCGACTTTTTTTGAAAGGAAATAGCGTCATCAAAATCCTTTGCATCTGCCGGATCAATAGTAAACGTGGTAACTCCCCTAAAATCTCTTCTCGTTGCAACGTCCTTTTGCGATATCGGTTTTGATTTTTTTCCTATCGCATGCGCCTCCTTTTCGACATTTTGCGGGAACTTAATCTGAAACCCTTTTTCAAGCACGATAGATTCCATCTCTACATTATTGTCTCCTTTTTCACCAAGTATTTTTATAACCTTCCCCTCTGGATTCTTTTTTGGGTCATCCCATTTTTTAATTTCTACAAGGACCTTCCAGCCACTTTTCATTTTTTTTGATTCAGAGGGCGGTAAAAAAATGTCTCTATACACTTTCTTGTCGTCAGGAATAACAAAAGCAATAGCACCCCCCTCTTTTTTGTCCACCGTCCCCACAAATTCTGTTTTTGCTCTCTTTAAAATGCTCGCCACCTCTCCGCTTGTCTTTTCTTGTTCTACAGAAAGAAACAAAGAAACCTCTACCTCATCGCCATGAAGCGCAGTATTTAAAAACTGAGGCTCTATAAGAACATCCTCAGAAAATCCAATAATAGTAACATAACCCACACCCTTTGCGGTTATGCCAATAATCCCTTTAACGCTCACTTTTTTAGCTTCTTCCATCAATTTAGATAGATTTTTTTATTCCTGGTCCAATGTGCTCGATTTTGTCACCGTCCACTTTGATCATTTGCCCATCTCGCAGTAGATATGTTTTCCAAGGAAATTTTATTATTGAATGCAGATATGCCTTACGCTCAACAAGTCTTTTTATCCCTTCCTCCTCATCCTCTCCTTCTTTCGGACTACCGGTTGTAATAAAATTTACAATTCCTAATCCAACATGATCTGTCCCCGCCCACTTCTCTTCTGGTCCCCACCAAGTAAAACCTATATCTGGCTGAGGCAACATGGCCCCCGCGCTTCCTCCAACATAGATGACACCTCTATCGAGTATACCCTTTAGATATGTATCTAATCCTGATTTCTTTGCCCAATCGAGCAGATAATTTACATCGCCACCACCAACATTTATGATATCGACATTTTCCAGTTTTTCCCTTACTTTCTTCGGATCTTCCTTCAAATCTACGAATATCATCTCATATCCTTTTTTCGTAAATTTTGTCTTAAAATTTTGTCGCCAATCATCTCTCTTCGCTTATTCTTCGGGGTTTAATTCAACTAATTTGGCGACATATTTCTCACTACCTTCTTTTTCAGAAATCCATTCTATATGATCACCAGCGGTAGTAATAAATGCCATCTTCAATCCAGTCCGTTCGCCAGTAAGCTCGAGAAGAGCGCTCTCAGAATCAGATACCTCATGTGCTAAAAGTAGTAGTTTCATGTTTTTTGGCTGCGGGACTAGGATTCGAACCTAGATAGCCAGGTCCAAAACCTGGAGTCC
>CAYIOQ010000030.1:0-9780 GCA_964365055.1 uncultured Candidatus Saccharibacteria bacterium
TCGTTTCTTCCTTGAACTGCATCCAAATGTGTAGGTTTTGTGGTATATAGATATACCCGTCTTTTGTCTAGGGCAAGCCCTCAAGGGGGAGTCAAGTTTTATCGCTATAATAGGGGGACTGTGGGGGTCTCCCTCTCGTAGGCGAGTCTTGGATAAAAGACGGATATAAAACATTTCTACAAATGCTTGAGACATTGCGGAAAATTGATTGGTGGATGATGCTTGCTGTGGGGTATCTCATGACAGTGAGTGTTCTTATGTTACGAAGTCTTCCTGGGGAAGAGACTGTTTCTTATGTGACGAAGCAGTCGGTGTGGATTGGTATTGGGTTAATTGTTATGCTCGCTCTTTCGTTTTTGGATTGGCGTACGTTATTTGAAAATCAAATTTTTATTGTTTCTTTTTATCTTATTTCTGTTGCCTCGGTTATTGGTGTTCTTTTTTTTGGGAGCCAAGTTCGCGGTGCGTCGGCGTGGTATGAGCTTGGCGGTTTTAGTGTTCAACCCTCGGAGATCGCAAAACTTTCTCTTATTCTTATCCTTGCTCGTTATTTTTCAAGAAGGCACTCGGATATATGGCTTGTTGGATATAGTGCTGTTCCACTTCTTTATGTGTTGGGAGTTATGATACCCGTATTTTTACAGCCTGATTTCGGATCGGTAGCAGTACTTTTTGGAGTATTTGCAAGTCTTATTTTTTTTCTTGGATTACGCCCGAAACATGTATTAATTGGAATAACTGTTTTTTGCATGGTGCTTATCGTTGCTTGGTTTGGTCTTTTAAGGCCATATCAGAAAGAACGTATTTTTACTTTTATAAATCCATATCGTGATCCGTTGGGTGCTGGATATAACGCCTTGCAGGCGAAGGTGGCAATAGGATCAAGCGGACTTTGGGGTAAGGGGTTGGGGCAGGGAACTCAGACACAACTACGCCTTTTACCCGAAGCTCGTACTGATTTTATTTTTGCAGCATATACCGAAGAGTTTGGTCTTATTGGCGCACTTCTTCTTTTTGGTGCATACGGTATCATGTTTATACGACTCTCCTCAATTACCGACCATGCGATTAATAATTTTTCGAGAATATTTACTCTCGCATTTCTTCTGAAACTTTGGATTGAAATGACTATTAATATAGGAGGCAACATTGGTCTTCTGCCCATTACTGGAATTGCGTTGCCGTTTGTAAGTTATGGGGGGTCAAATTTAATTGTAAATTGTATTGCTTTGGGTATAGTACAGAGTATTTTCATACGCTCACGCGTCGCATAATATGAAGTATAAAATAATAAAATGGTTGATGGTGTTGGGGGTGATAGGTCTCTTGTGTTTGGGTTTGGCTGTGCTTGTGCTGGGTATGTTGACAGTACCTGTTGGCGATACACAAACTCTTGTTCGTATAACGATTACGAAAGGTGAATCGTTGCGAGAGATTTCGGACATGCTTCAGGAGAAAAAACTAATTCGTTCGGCACCTGTTTTTACTGCGTATGCGTTTTTGCGTGGCGATTCTTCGCGTATTCTTCCGGGTAAATACGAGATGGCCGGCAATAGCACCTTTCTTGAAATTCTTTCAAAAATTACCAAAGGTCCCGAAGCTTTGCGCGTTACGTTGAGGGAGGGAATGACGATTCGCGAGATGGATGCCTATTTATCCGAGCAGGGGGTCATTACTCGCGGGTCACTTCTTGCATTTAAACCAGATAAACATCTTGAGGAGAGGCTTCTTGAATATGGTTTTTCTCCACATCAATTACCTCATGCTCTTGAGGGGTTTCTCTTTCCTGATACCTATAAGTTTGTGCACGAGGAGGGTGCCCAAGATGTCGTTTTGAAAATGGTGAATAATTTTGAAGATAAGGTGGGTTTGGCGCTCAAGGTATTTACAAAAGAAGAGAGGTATAAAAAGATGATCATCGCCTCTCTTATTGAAAAAGAAGTTGCAAATGATTATGAAAGAAGAGTTGTAAGTGGTATTATGGAGAGACGTCTTAAGGTAGGTATGCCATTACAGGTAGATGCATCAATACTTTATGGAACATGTGTGGAGCAGGGTGATTGTGACAGGATTCTTCACAAGAGAGATTTCACTTCCCCCGCACTTTTTAATACCTATACTAACAAGGGACTTCCTCCTGGGCCGATTGCAAATTTTGGTATGGCAGCGCTTCGTGCTGCGTTGTCTCCTGAAATAACGCCATACTGGTATTATCTCTCTACTCCTGATGGAAAAACATTCTTTTCAAAAACGTTCAAAGAGCACGATGATTTACGTGCAAAGTATCTGTTTTTCGCGGACTAACCTAGAATCATTTGTCAACGGTGTGGGGGATTGACTTTTTTTGTAAAGGATATATAATCAAACTCACTGTATAAAAAAGCCTCAAAACAACAAGTTCAGGTGATGTTGTTTTTTGTAGGCGTTTTTGGTTCTTTTTTAATAATAACAACTGATAAATTTTTAAACATATCCCCCCATGTTTACAAAAACAAAAGTTTTCTCGCATTATCAAAAGTCAATTCTCGATATTCCAAATTTAGTTGATGTACAGAAAGATTCGTTTGATTGGTTTGTGAAGGATGGGTTGCAGGAGCTTTTTGATGAAATTTCTCCTGTAAAGGATTATACCGGTAAAGATCTTGAGCTTTCTGTTGTCGGTCACTATTTTGATGAACCAAAATTTAATGAAGAAGAGGCACGTGAACGCGATGCTTCTTTCGAGGTGCCTCTCCGTGTGAAGATGCGCCTTTTAAATAAGCGCACCAAAGAGATAAAAGAACAAGAGGTGTATTTCGGTGATATCCCTATGATGACAGGTAGGGGTACTTTTATTATTAACGGGGTTGAGCGCGTTGTCGTCTCTCAGCTTATTCGTTCGAGTGGTATTTATGTAACAGCAAAGGTATTCCGTGGAGATAAGCTGTTTGGAGCAAAAATTATTCCAAGTCGTGGTGTATGGATTGAGTTTGAGACAGAACCAGATCACGGTCTCATTATTAAGATAGATCGCAAACGTAAAATATCAGCATCTGCATTGTTGCGTATTTTTGGACTCGAAACAAATGAAGAGATAGAGAAGGCTTTTGTGGGTATTGTTGATGACACAGAGCTTATAAAGCGAACACTTGCAAAAGATCCTTCCCATAACAAGATTGATGCGTATGTTGAAATTTACAAACGTGTACGTCCAGGAGACCTTGCTACGCCAGAAAATGCACAGGCGTTTGTGGATGCCATGTTTTTTAGGCTAGATCGTTATGATCTTTCCTCTGCGGGAAGATTTAAAATGAATAGTCGCCTTAATCTAACAGGTGAAGATAAGTTACTTACCGTAGAAGATCTCACCGCCATTATAAAGGAGGTTATTAAGCTCAATAATGATCCTAGTGCCGATCCTGATGATATCGACCATCTTGGCAATCGTCGTGTAAAAGGGGTAGGAGAATTGCTGCAGAGTCGTATGCGTGTTGGTTTAGCCCGTATGCGAAGAGTAATACAGGACAAGATGTCGACGAGCGATATTTTCTTGGTTACTCCATCCCAGCTTGTAGTACCGCGCCAGCTTATGGCTGTAGTGCGTGAATTTTATTCTTCTTCTCAGCTTTCACAGTTTATGGATCAGGTGAATCCTCTTGCTGAGGTTGAACACAAACGAAGAATTTCATCTATGGGCCCCGGTGGTCTTACAAGAGAACGTGCCGGTTTTGAGGTGCGTGACGTACATACAAGTCATTACGGAAGGCTTTGTCCTATTCAAACTCCTGAGGGCGGAAACGTAGGTCTTATTAACTATCTTGCGACATTTGCTCGTGTAAGACAGTTTGGTTTTATCGAGACTCCTTATCTTAAGGTAAAAGATGGGAAGGTAACTAAGGAAGTTGCATGGCTTAATGCTTACGAAGAAGAGCGTCATGCTATTGCACACGGTGGTGTGCGTTACGGTGAAGATGGAAAAATTGTTGATAAAAAAGTTGCAGTGAGGGTTAAGGGTCAACCTACTATTTGTACTCGTGAGGAGGTTGAATATATCGACGTTGCTTCGAATCAGCCTTTCAGTATCGCTGCTTCTATGGTTCCTTTTCTCGAGCATGATGACGCGAATCGAACGCTCATGGGCGCAAACATGCAACGTCAATCGGTTGTGTATGTAAAGCCGGAAGCTCCACTTGTAGGGACCGGCATTGAAGAAAAAGTTGCTGAAGATTCAGGTTATCTTGTTAAGGCCGCCGGTGACGGAGAGGTTATTGGGGTTGATGCAGATCATCTTGTTTTGAAGTTGGATGACAAAAAAGAGCCGCTTACCTATAAGATCCATCATTTTAGACGTTCAAACCAATTTACGTCACTTAGTCAACGACCGATTGTTCAGAAGGGCCAGAAGGTAAAGAAGGGGCAGGTACTTGTTGATGGTCCATCTATGCAAAATGGTGTGTTGGGTCTTGGGCAAAATCTCCTTGTTGCTTATATGTCATGGGGTGGCGGTAACTACGAGGATGCTATTATTCTTTCGGAGCGTGTTGTTCAGGAGGATCGTTTCAGTTCTATCCATATTGAAGAATTTTATTCTGATGTGCGTGAGACGAAACTTGGACCCGAACTTACCTCTCCCGACATTCCAAACGTTTCGGAGGATAAATTGAGGAATCTCGATGAGGAGGGTGTTGTTCGCATCGGAGCAGAAATTGGTTCGGGTGACATACTTGTTGGAAAGGTGTCTCCAAAGGGAGAAACTGATCTTACTGCGGAAGAACGTCTTTTGCGTGCTATTTTCGGTGAAAAGGCGCGAGATGTAAAAGACACATCGCTTACTCTTCCTCACGGAAAACGAGGGCGTGTTGTTGGTATTCGTATTTTTTCCAGGGAGCGCGGGGACAAGCTTGAACCGGGTATTATAAAAAGAATTCGTGTTGAAGTTGCTGTGTTTCGTCGCGTGATGGCGGGCGATAAGCTTGCCGGTCGTCACGGAAATAAGGGTGTTATTTCACGTATTGTGGCGGTTGAGGATATGCCCTACTTGGAAGACGGGACTCCTGTCGATATTGTTTTGAACCCACTTGGTGTGGCCTCTCGTATGAACATTGGACAAATTCTTGAGACACATCTTGGGTGGGCTGCGCATGCGAACGGATATCGCGCTATTGTTCCTATCTTTAGCGGTACCACCGAAGAGGATATTCAGGCAGAGCTGAAAAAGGGAGGACTTCCAGAAGACGGAAAAACTGTCGTTATAGACGGAAGAACAGGTAAGAGATTCGATCAAAAGGTTACTGTTGGATATACCTATATGATGAAGCTTGATCATCTTGTGGAAGATAAGCTCCACATGAGGTCTATTGGTCCTTATTCGCTCATTACACAACAGCCTCTTGGTGGTAAAGCTCAGCATGGAGGTCAGCGTTTCGGAGAGATGGAGGTGTGGGCACTTGAGGGGTATGGTACCGCGCACATGTTGCAAGAGATGCTTACTCTTAAATCTGACGATGTACTTGGCCGTTCTGCGACTTATGAATCTATTATTTACGGCGAGGATATTAAGACGGCAAATATTCCAGCATCGTTTAACGTATTAACTAGTGAACTCAAGGGGTTGGGGCTTGAAGTCGATCTCCTTAACGCCTATGAGGATGCGGAAGAAGAAATAATTTCTGTAAACCCAGGGAGTGGGCGAAAGAAAAGATAACTTAACGTATTCATTTTTATGATTAATAATTTCAATGCATTACGTTTAAAAATCGCTTCTCCTGATGGGATACTTGCGTGGTCTCATGGCGAAGTTGTAAAGCCAGAGACGATTAACTATCGTACACAGCGTCCAGAAAAAGATGGTCTTTTTTCCGAACGTATCTTTGGTCCCACAAAAGATTGGGAGTGTTATTGTGGAAAATATCGACGTGTACGCTATAAGGGAGTGGTGTGTGATAAGTGTGGTGTTGAAGTAACTCGCGCTATTGTTCGCAGAGAACGTTTTGGTCACATTACTCTCGCGGCGCCTGTTGCGCACATTTGGTTTTTACGGAGTATTCCATCTCGTCTCGCCCTTCTTTTGGGTGTTCCATCACAAAAGCTTGAGAAAGTTATTTATTATTCAAGTTATATTATTACAAAGGTAAACGAGGGTGCTCGAAAACGAGTTATTGATGAAGTGAATCGAGAGTTTGAAAACAAGATGAAGAAGGCGAATCCAAAAGAACGCACACAACTCGAGAATTTAAAGCAGGAAACCTTGAACGAACTTGCGGCACTACAGCCGATGAACGTGGTCTCCGAGCTCGACTACTTTAATCTTAGCAGAAAGTATGGTGAGGTGTTTGAGGCAAGTATTGGCGCCGAGGCAATCCGAGCACTTCTTGAAACTATTGATTTACACGTATTGAAGGCAGAGCTCGATCAGGAGCTTACTTCTACAAAAGAAATCGGCAAAAAAATACTTCAGAGAGCACGTCTCATAAAAAATCTTATTCAATCTAATCAGCGACCCGAGTGGATGATTCTTACAGTGCTTCCTGTGATTCCACCAGATCTAAGACCAATGGTTGCGCTTGACGGAGGACGATATGCTTCATCAGATCTTAACGACCTTTATCGCCGTGTCATTAACCGAAACAACCGTTTAAGAAAGCTTAAGGAGCTTAAGGCGCCAGAGGTTATTATTCGTAATGAAAAGCGCATGTTGCAGGAGGCGGTGGACGCACTTATCGATAATAGTATTCGTATTAGCGGCCAACAGCAGATGAACGCACAGAAGAGACCTCTTAAGTCTCTCGCCGATATGTTGAAGGGTAAGGGGGGGCGTTTTAGACAAAATCTTTTGGGTAAGCGTGTTGATTATTCTGGCCGTTCTGTTATCGTAGTTGGTCCTGAGCTCAAACTTAACCAATGTGGGTTGCCAAAGAAAATGGCTCTCGAATTGTTTAAACCATTTGTAATCCACAAACTTCTTAGTTCTGGTTTGGCAAACACTATCAAACGCGCGAATCGTCTTATTGAAGAGGCACCATCTGAGGTGTGGGCGATTCTCGAAGAGGTGATTAAGAATCGTTACGTGCTTTTGAATCGTGCGCCTACCTTGCACAGGCTTGGTATTCAGGCATTTCAACCATTGCTTATTGAAGATCTTTGTATTCGTATCCCCCCCATGGTTTGTACTGCGTTTAACGCGGACTTCGATGGTGACCAGATGGCAGTGCATCTTCCCCTAACCGAGAAAGCACAAGAAGAGGCACGCATGTATATGGATGCGAAGAAAAACGTGTTGCGCCCTGCGACTGGTGAACCTATTGTTTCTCCTACACAGGATATGGTGTTGGGTTGTTACTACCTTACTCGCAAAGAATCAGAGTACGAATCAACGGACCCAAAAATGAGGGCGTTTAGTGCGATCGATGAGGCTCTCCTTGCGTATGAGAATCAGGTAATTAGATTGCAAGAGCCTATTCAGGTACTTCATCCAAAACACGAAAAAGGGAAACAAGTTCTTGTAACAACAGTCGGAAAACTTATTTTTAACGAAATTCTTCCTGCTGATTATCCTTATTTTGATAAGGTTCTCGACAAGGGCGAGATAAAGAGGCTTACCGTTGATCTCCAGAGGAAATATGATAATGAGACCTTTACTGATCTCTTGGATGCTATTAAATTCTTAGGGTTTAAGTACTCAACACTTTCTGGAATTAGCTGGGCGATGGGAGACCTCGTCGCACCAAAGGAAAAGGGTGAGATTGTCGCAAATGCTGAGGCAGAAACTGAAAAGATTTGGGAACAGTATCAAGAGGGTTTATTGTCTCTCGAGGAGCGCCGTGTTCGTTCTGTGGTGGTGTGGCAGAAGGCAAAGGCAGATCTTTCTAAGTTGGTACCATATGCTTTTAAGGGCAATAACTCCGTCTTTATGATTATCGATTCTGGCGCAAGGGCAAGCTGGGCTCCTGTAGAACAAATGGTGGCTATGAAGGGTCTTGTGCAGAATCCACGAAATGAAACTATCGAACTTCCCGTAAAATCATCATTTAAAGAAGGCCTTAATTTGCTCGAGTACTTTATTTCAACACATGGCGCTAGAAAGGGAACGACTGATACTGCCCTAAAGACGGCATCCGCTGGATACCTTACACGCCGATTGGTTGATGTGGGACAGTCTACATTCGTTGTAGAAGATGATTGTGGGACCGATGACGGAATTACTATTTATAAAAAGGATGGTGAGGAGTTTCACCACAGACTTAAGGATCGAGTGTTTTCACGTACGTTGCTTGATGACGTGAAGGTGGGAAATAAAATCGTTTTGCGCGCTGGCAGTGTCGTTTCTCTCGAGGAGGCACAGGCTATCGAGGAGAGTGGTGTGGAAAGCGTACGTGTACGATCTCCACTTTCCTGTCGTTCTTTGTTTGGGGTGTGTCAGAGTTGTTACGGGTTAGATCTTTCTCAACACAAACCCGTGGAGCTTGGAAGCGCGGTGGGTGTCATCGCGGCGCAGTCTATCGGTGAGCCAGGAACGCAGCTTACCATGAGAACGTTCCACATTGGAGGTGTTGCGGGACTTGATATTACCCACGGTCTTCCTCGTATCGAAGAACTTTTTGAGGCGCGTGCAATTAAAAACAGCGCAGCCATTGCCGAGGCAGAGGGGTGGGTTGAGAAGATAGAAGAGATGCAGGGCGGCGGAGGGGTTTTGGTACATATTGTGCAGGAGGGCAAAAAGAAGCTCCGCAAAGAATATAAAATTCCACGTGGCATAAGCATTGTTGTCGAGGAGGGACAGGCGGTACTTCCAGGAACTCAGCTTACCGAGGGACACATTGATCTTCACGATCTTTATAAAGTGGCAGGAAAAGATGGAGTATGGCGTTATGTGGTACGTGAAATTCAAAAGGTATATCTCTCTGAGGGTGCAAAAATTCATGACAAGCACGTTGAGATTGTAGTGCGTCAAATGTTTAGTCGCGTACGCATCGTCGATGCAGGGGATTCTCAATTTTCTATGGGCGAAACGGTAGAGCGTTCAATCTTTATCGAAAGAAATAGAGCGCTTGTAAAAGCCAAGAGGAAACCAGCCCATGGACGCGAACTCTTACTTGGAATCAAAAACATTGCTTCAAGCAGCTACTCGTTCCTTTCCGCCGCTTCTTTCCAAGAGACGACACGTGCTCTTGTGTCAGCCGCAGTTGAAGGAAGAATCGATTATCTCCGAGGTCTTAAAGAAAACGTTATTATCGGAAGACTTATCCCCGCAGGAACAGGATATGCAGCAAGCCTTGAGGAGATTAGCGAAAGAGAAGCGCAAAGACAAGAAGCAAAAGAATCAGCAGAATAGAGAAACAGAAAAAGGCGCCCACATCAGGCGCCTTTTTCTTTGTTCATGTCATGAAACCACAACACATATACTCCTCACACGTTCGCCACTCCAGCAGATGGCTCACTCTTCCGCAGATACTCCGTTGTCAATCCAGCTCGTGTCCAACTCGGGATTAACAACACCAAGCTTCGTATCTGCGGAATGGTTCAGAATATATGTGTTGTGGTTCCGTTTGGTTTGTTTCTACGCAATTTTGTTGTTACAATACTGATATATTTATTATTAGCATAAATTTCCATGCCCCATACTCTCGACAAACCAATTCCCCAAGAACAGAAATCACAGAAATCCCCCGAAGAACATCAAAAAGAATATTTTACTGGTCTCGAAAACGAATACCAACAAACTATCTCAACTTATGGGAAGGGACGTTGTGAAGAAAAACAACGCCTCCTCACCGACACCTTCAATCAACTCTCCTCTCGTCT